>CAZRGD010000245.1:0-4581 GCA_964599505.1 uncultured Nitrospirota bacterium
GGTGTAGACCGCGCGGCCGTCGGCGGTGTGGTGGACCAAGCGGTAGCGGGCCGGCTCCAGGCCGCGGCCCCCGTCGGGGCCGTACTGGATCCTGTCGATCACCGCCTGCGGGTGCTCGATGCGCAGCCCCACGGCGAACGGCTTGGGCTCCATCGCCACCCCCTGGCGGTGGAGGGTGGTGAAGGTGTCGCGGGCGCCGTTTCCCAGGGCGAGAAAGACGGCGCCGGCATCGATTGTTCCCCCGCTCGTCTCGACCCCCACCACCCGCCCGTCGCGCACCACCAGGCGCACCATGCGGGTGGCGAAGAGGAAGCGGCAGCCGAGCCCTTCCAACTCGCGGCGCATCCGCACCACCACCGCCCGCAGGCGGTCGGTCCCCACGTGCGGGTGGCCGTCGATGAGGATGTCGCGCGGCGCCCCGAGGGAGACCAGCTCCCCCTTGATCCACTCCACGATCGGGTCATCGCGCGACGCGGTGAGCTTGCCGTCGGAGAAGGTCCCGGCGCCCCCCTCGCCGAACTGGATGTTGCTCTCCGGGTCGAAGGTGCCGTCGCGGTGAAAGGCGCGCACCGCCTTCACCCGCTCCGCCACCGGCTGTCCGCGCTCGATGATGATGGGCGGGTTGCCCGAACGCGCCAGGACCAGGGCGGCGAAGAGACCGGCGGGGCCGCTGCCCACGACGACCGGCGTCTGTTCCAGCCGCCGGCTCGGGATCGCCGGCGGCGGCGACGGCGGCGGCAGGGGGGTGACGGTGGGGTGGGGCGAGCGGTCGAGCGGCGCCTCCACCGCCACCGAGTAGACCCGGTGGACCCCGCGGCGGGTGTCGAGGCTGCGCCGCCGGACCACCACCTCCCCGAGCTCCCCCTCCTTTACCCCGAGGCGGTGGGCGACCGCGGCGCGCAGCTCAGCCTCACCCGCCTCGGGGTCGAGACAGAGCTCCCGGATCAGCCACTGGCGCATCTCGAACATCGATCCTCTCCACCCGCCTCAGCGCGGCCGCGCACCCTACACCAAGTCCGTCCGCCACCGCTTGCCTTGGGTAACTCATGGTACGGCATTGCCGTATACTTGCCCTGTGTTCAGCTTTATCGAGACTCGTGTGTTCACGCGCCTGGTTTCCGAGTATTTGTCGGATGCCGAGTATGCTCACCTCCAGCGGGAGCTGATGCAAAACCCCGAGGCGGGTGCCGTAATCCGCGGTTCCGGCGGGGTCCGGAAGCTACGATGGGCAGCGGCAGGTCGCGGCAAGCGTGGTGGCTATCGAGTCATCTATTTTGTGCGTCGGCCCAAGGGTGTCATCTGGATGTTGACGATCTATCCGAAGAACGTGGCCGATACGATCCCGGGCCATGTGTTGAAGCAGATTCGAGAGGAAATTGGCGATGACTGAGAAGAGAAATGTTGGTGTGGAGATCCTGGAAGGGATCCGCGAGCTCAAGGCAGGCAAGGCCGGTCGCGTGGTGAATGTGCCGGCGGTCGCCGAGATTCGTGAGAAGATCGGCCTGTCACAGGCACGTTTCGCCGCCTTGCTCGGTGTCTCCGTCCGGACACTCCAGGATTGGGAGCAGGGGAGGCGCGCCCCTTCCGGAGCCGCCCGCACGCTCCTCCTGATCGCGCACAAGAACCCCAAGGTTTTGCTCGAGGTGGCCTGAGTGCCCACTCGGGAATCTGACCCGTCGGTGTAGCGAAGGCCCTTGCGGTGGACCGCTGAGGCACCCGTCTTTCTCGCCCTATCCAGCTGAGCCTCAGAGAGGATCAGCGGAAATAGCAATGCAGGTCGAGATGGCACCGTCCGTAGGGCGGGCTTCAGCCCGCCGAGCACCGTAACTTCTTGAGATGATGGCGTCGGTCGGTCTCTGCCGACCCTACGGTCAGGTATCACATCTTGTTTCCGCTGATCCTCAGAGACGCAGAGGGGTGACGCGGGCAGAACAGCGGCGAAGGGTGCACGCGGTGAACACGGAGGCTGACGGGAGGAGAATGGCCACGGAAACCACGGACGGCCACGGAAGGCGAGGGCTCGTCGTCCTGGTGGCGTGGGTTCAGGGTGGCTACTCGGCCTCCCGCACGTGGGAACGTGGTAAAGGCCAATGGGATAAGCCTTTCACAGAGGGTCGTGTCATGCGCAAGGAGCACGTGGAGTACGACAGTCCGGTGGATGCCCTGGTGGCGCTGGCCAAGCGACTGAGCCACTACGAGGGGCAGCTCGGGATGCGCTCGGAGGAATTTTTCAACCAGTACTCCAAGGGGAATCTCGACGATTCGGTTGAGTTTGTGGAGTGGGCGAACCGCTACCGCCACTTCCTCTCCATTCACAGTGATCTGGCGCGGCGCATCGACGATGCTGCTTGAGCCACTGGCGGCCTACCTCCGGGAGGTGGAGGCGGCGATCCGAGAGATTACCGGCGCGCATGTTGAGCAGTACGAGGAGGAGGTGCTCGGTGCGGATCGTATGAATCTAGGTACTACATCATCTCCACCACCAGCCGCGCCACCTCGCTCATGCGGTCGGTACACCACGGTGGGTCCCAGACAAGGGTGACCTTTGCCTCGCTCACCCCGTCGACCTGGCCCACCGTCTCCTCCACGACCCCCGGGAAGGTCTGGGCGACCGGGCAGCCCGGCGCGGTGAGGGTCATGTCGATGGCGACCGCGCCGGTCGCGTCGACGTCGAGGCGGTAGAGGAGGCCGAGCTCGACGATGTCCACCGGCAGCTCCGGGTCCTGGACCCGGCGCAGCGCCTCAATCACCGCGACCCGCACCGCCTCCCGACCCGGCGCGGCGGAGCCGGGGATGGTGGCGGCATCGTGGCGGGACGGAGCTGCAGGCGGCGCGGACGGGTCGCCCGCACCACCCATGGGGAATCGGCGTTTGAGGGGCTCCATCACTCGGTGCTCACGGTCTCACCCTGGTCCTCCAGGGCCGCCTTCATCACGTGCCAGCCGAGGGTGGCGCACTTGACCCGCATGGGGAACTCGTGGACGCCCTCCAAAACCTGGAGCTTGCCCAGCGGTGCCGCCGCCGCCCCCTCGCCGGTGAGGAGGTGGTGGACGGACTGGAAGAGGGCCTCGACCTCGTCGATCGGCTTGCCCTTGATCGCCTCGGTCATCAGCGAGGTGGAGGCGACGGCAATGGCGCAGCCGACTCCCTCGAAGCCGACGTCGGTGACGATGCCGTCTTCGACCTGGAGGAGGACCTTGAACTCGTCGCCGCACAGGGGGTTGAAGCCGTACGCCTCGTGGTTGGCGCGCTCTGGCTTGTGCTGGAAGTTCCGCGGCTTGCGGTTGTGGTCGAGGATCACATCCTCGTAGAGGGCGCGCAGGTCGTTCATCGTCCGAGTACCTCCATGACGTGGTGAATCCCGGCGATCAGCCGGTCGATCTCCTCGCGGGTGTTGTAGATGGCGAGCGACGCCCGGGCGGTGGCCGGGACACCGAAGTGGTCCATCACCGGGTGGGCGCAGTGGTGGCCGGCGCGGATGGCGAGGCCGTCGCGGTCGAGGATGGTGGCGATGTCGTGGGGGTGGGCACCCTCGATCGCCATCGAGAGGATGGCGAGGCGCTCCGGCGCGGTGCCGATGAGGCGCACGCCGTCGAGGTCGTCGAGCTGGGCGAGGCCGTAGGCGAGCAGCTCCGCCTCGTGGGTGGCGACCCGCTCCAGGCCGAGGGAGTCGAGGTAGTCGAGCGCCGTGGCGAGCCCCACGGCGCCGGCGACGTTGGGGGTCCCCGCCTCGAAGCGGGCGGGCGGCGGGGCGAAGGTGGTCTCCTCGAAGGTGACCCGGCGGATCATCTCGCCGCCCCCCTGGTAGGGGACCATCCCTTCGAGGAGCTCGCGGCGGCCGTAGAGGCAGCCGATCCCCATGGGGCCGTACACCTTGTGGCCCGAGAAGCAGTAGAAGTCGGCGCCCAGCGCTCGGACGTCGAGCGCCAGGTGGGGCGCCGTCTGGGCGCCGTCCACCAGGAGGAGGGCGCCGGCGGCATGCGCTCGTTCGGCGATCTCCCGCACCGGGTTGATCGTCCCGAGGGCATTGGAGCAGTGGACCACCGAGACCAGGCGGGTGCGCTCCGTGAGGAGCTCGTCGAGGCGCTCCATCTGCAGGACCCCGCGGTCGTCCATCGGCAGGACCTTGAGACGGATCCCGGCGCGGTCGCGCAGGAGCTGCCACGGGACGATGTTCGAGTGGTGCTCCATCTCGGTGATGAGGACCTCGTCGCCCGCCTCGAAGGTGGTGCCCAGGGAGCTCGCCACCAGGTTGATCGCCTCGGTGGTGCCGCGGACGAAGACGATCTCCGCCGGCTCGGCCGCGTTTAGGAAGCGGGCGACCCGCGCCCGCGCCTGCTCGTAGTGCTCGGTGGCGCGCTCGGCGAGGGCGTGGATGCCGCGGTGGACGTTGGCGTTGTCGTGCTCGTAGTAGCGGGCCACCGCGTCGATCACCGCCTGTGGCTTCTGGGTGGTGGCGGCGTTGTCGAGGTAGGCCAGGGGGTGGCCGTGGACCTCCTGGTGGAGGCAGGGGAAGTCGGCGCGCACGGTGTCGATGTCGAGTCCAGGGGCCACGGGCGACTCCTTCGGTCGGGGTGGGGC
>CAZRGD010000246.1:0-4545 GCA_964599505.1 uncultured Nitrospirota bacterium
CGCCATGGCGACGGTGGAGGAGGCGGTACGGCGCGCCCGCGACGGTCTCCTCGCCCTCCAGGACAAGAGCGGCTTCTGGTCCTTCGAGCTGGAGGCGGACTGCACGATCCCGGCGGAGACGATCCTCTGGATGCACTTCACCGACGAGGTGGACGCGTCGCTCCAGGAGCGCCTCGCCGCCTACCTCCGGCACCACCAGGAGGCGCACGGCGGCTGGCCCCTCTTCTTCGGCGGCGAGCTGGACATCTCCTGCTCGGTGAAGGCGTACTACGCCCTCAAGCTCGCCGGCGACGCCCCGGCCGCTCCGCATATGGCCCGCGCCCGGGCGGCGATCCGCGCCGCTGGCGGGGCGGAGCGGGTGAACGTCTTTACCCGCATCGCCCTGGCCCAGTTTCACCAGGTCCCGTGGCGCGCCATCCCCTTCATTCCGGTGGAGGCGGTGCTCCTGCCGCGCTGGTTCCCCTTCCATCTGAGCAAGGTCTCCTACTGGTCGCGGACGGTGATGGTCCCCCTCTTCATCCTGTGCAGCCACAAGGTGGAGGCGGTAAACCCCACCGGGGTGGGGGTGCGCGAGCTCTTCCTCACCGCGCCGGAGCGGGCGCGCTACTTCAGCCGCGCCTCGGGGCTCGGCTACCTCTTTCTGGTGATCGACCGCCTCGGCCGGGCGGTCGAGCGGTTCATCCCGCGGTGGCTGCGCGGTCGCGCCACCAAGGCGGCGGAGCGGTGGTTCGTGGCGCGCCTTGGACGCGGCGGCCTCGGGGCGATCTTCCCGGCGATGGTCAACGCCCACGAGGCCCTCGCCTTCCTCGGCTACCCGCCGGAGCACCCCCTGCGCGCTACCGCCCGCCAGGCGATCCTCGACCTGCTGATCGAGCGCGGCGAGGGGGAGGCGTACTGCCAGCCGTGCAACTCCCCCATCTGGGACACCGGGCTCGCCTGCCTCGCCCTCCAGGAGGCGGCGGCGGGGGAGACGACGCCGGCGGTGGCGCGGGGACTCGCCTGGCTCGCCGGCGAGCAGCTCCTCGACGCCCCGGGCGACTGGCGCGAGTCGCACCCGGCGCTCCCCGGCGGCGGCTGGGCCTTCCAGTTCGACAACGACCACTACCCCGACCTCGACGACACCGCGGTAGTGGCGTGGGCGATGGACCAGGCGGGCGGCTTCGGGACGCCGGTGGCGCGCGCCGCGGCGTGGCTCGCGGGGATGCAGTCCAAGGGCGGCGGCTTCGGCGCCTTCGACGCGGACAACACCTACCACTATCTGAACGAGATCCCGTTCGCCGACCACGGGGCGCTGCTCGACCCGCCCACCAGCGACGTCGCCGCCCGCTGCCTCACCCTCCTGAGTCGCCTCGGGGATCGCTACCGCACCGCCTGCGACCGTTGCCTCCGTTTCCTGCGCGCGGAGCAGGAGGCGGACGGCTCGTGGTTCGGCCGCTGGGGGACCAACTACGTCTACGGCACCTGGTCGGTCCTCACCGCCCTGGAGGCGGCGCAGGTCGCGCCGGACGACCCGATGGTGCGGCGGGCGGTGGCGTGGCTCGTCGAGCGGCAGGACGAGGATGGCGGCTGGGGCGAGTCGAACGCCTCCTACTTCCCCGGCCGCGAGCGCGAGCCCGCCCCCTCGACCTCCTTCCAGACCGCCTGGGCGCTCCTCGGCCTCTTGGCCGCCGGTGAGGTCCGCTCGGAGGCGGTGGCGCGCGGCGTCGCCTTCCTCCTGGGGCGGCAGGGCGACGACGGCCTGTGGGCGGACGAGGGCTTCACCGCCCCCGGCTTCCCGCGCGTCTTCTATCTGAAATACCACGGCTACAGTCGCTACTTCCCCCTCTGGGCCCTGGCGCGCTACGCGCGCCAGGGATAGGCCCCGGCTCCGCCGGGGCCGGTAGGAGGGGGCCATGCCCCCGACCCGGCCGGCCGCCGGGTCGACGAAGGGGCTGGTGGGTTGAGCGGGGTGCTTCGGCGGCCTCCCATCCGCTCTTCGGGATCGCTATCGGGATCGAAATCGAAATCGGACCCGAACTGCGGGGCCACGGTAGGAATGGCGGATCGGGCCATTCTGACCGCCGGTTTACCGGCGGGAGCAGGGCCTGGGACGAGATCCGATCCCGATCCCGATTTCGATAGCGATCCCGATTCTTCATGCCCTTCGTGGTAAAAGCGGTATCGGGGATGGAGCCCAACGCTCCCACGCGGATCGCGCCACCCAACCCCCTGGCCCCGCGCCCCCTTTCTACTTTCTACTTTCTACTGGGCCCGGGCACATCCCGGCCCCCCCCCTCGCGCCTGGCGGGGCCGGGATGCGACCCTGGGGGGGTGAGGCGTGCGAGCAAGGCGATCCACGGGGAGCGGGCCACGGGTGGTGAGGTGCTGCCCGGCCCAGAGCCGGTGAGCGGCGCCGGGGTGGTGGTCGCCCTGGCGGCGGAGGCGAGGCCGCTGACCGGTCGCCGCCTACGGCCGGGGGAGGCGGTGCAGGTCGGCGGCGGCATGGTCTGCCTGGCGGGCATGGGACGCGACCGGGCTCGGGCGGCGGCGGAGCGGCTGGTGGCTGGTGGCGCCACCGGCCTGGTGAGCTGGGGCTCGGGGGGCGGCCTCGACCCCGGCCTCCAGCCGGGGACGGTGGTGGTGGCCGAGGCGGTGATCGCCGCGGACGGCCGGGAGTGGCCGGTGGACGCGGAGTGGCGCGCGCGCCTCGGGGAGGCCGTCGCCGGCCACCTGCCTGTTGCCGGCGGCCGGGTGGCGGAGGTGGCGGAGGTGGTTGGGGTGGCGGAGAAGGCCACCCTCTTCCGCGCCACCGGGGCCGCGCTGTGCGACATGGAGAGCGCGGCGGTGGCGGCGGTGGCCGCCGCCGCCCACCTCCCCTTCCTGGTGGTACGGGCGGTCGCCGACCCGGCCACGGTGGCGGTCCCCGCCGCCGCGCTGGCGGCGGTGGGCGACGACGGTCGCCTGCGCCCGGCCGGGGTCGCCCGCCTCCTCCTCCATCCCGACCTGTGGCCCACCCTCGCCGCCACCGGCCGCTCCTTCCGCCGGGCGGTGGCGGGTCTTGATCGTCTGGCTGCGATCGCCGGCGCGGTTCTCCTCGATCCGGGGGTGCCCCGGTGAGGCCGGCGGGACGCCTGGCGCGGGCGATCACCGGCTGGGTGGCGTGGGTCTCCCGCCACCCCCTCTGGGTGGTGGTGGCCGTCGCCCTTCTCGTCGCCGCGGTGGTCCCGGTGGCCGCCCGCCACCTGTCGATCACCACCGACACGGACGAGATGCTCGCCCCGGACCTCCCCTTTCAGGTCGCCGCCCGGCGGCTCAAGGGGGTCTTCCCCCAGTACTCGGACACGATCGTGGTGGTGGTCGAGGCGGCCGACGGGGCGACCGCGGTGGCGGCGGCCGAGCGCCTCGCCGAACGGCTGCGCGGTCTGCCGGACCTCTTCGCCACCGTCTACCTCCCCGGCGGCGGCCCCTTCTTCGAGCGCAACGCCCTCCTCTACCTCGACCCGAAGGGGCTCGACGCCCTCGCCGATCGCCTGGCGGAGGTGCAGCCCTTCCTTGGTCGCCTCACCCGCGACCGCTCCCTGCGCGGCCTCTCGGAGATGGTCACCGCCGCGCTGGACGCCGCGCACGGCGGCGAGCAGATCGACCTCGACCCGTTGCTGGAGCGCCTCGCCGACGGGGTGGAGGCGGTGGAGGGCGGCCGTCCCTACCGTCTCCCGTGGACCGCGCTCATGGGCGGGAAGGGGACGTCGGAACGCGGCCGCCGCCGCTTCCTCCTCCTCCAGCCGCGCCTCGATTACACCGCCCTCTTGCCGGCGGCGGCGCCCATGGCCACGCTGCATCGCCTGCGCCACGAGCTGCACCTCGACGGCCGCGGGACGGCGCGCATGTGGATCACCGGTGATGTCGCCCTCGCCCACGAGGAGCTCCTGTCGGTGGAGCGCGGTGCGGTGCTCGCCGGCGGTCTCGCCATGGGGATGGTGGCGGTGGTCCTCTTCGCTGGCCTCGGCTCGGTGCGCCTGGTGGCGGCGACCCTCCTCACCCTGCTGGCGGGGCTGGCGTTCACCGCCGCCTTCGCGGCAGTGGCGGTGGGCCACCTGAACATGATCTCGGTCGCCTTCGCGGTCCTCTACATCGGCCTCGGGGTGGACTACGCGATCCACCTCTGCCTCCGCTACCGTGAGCGGCTGGTCGACGATGGCGATGCCGCCGCCATGGCCCACGCCGCCGGCGACGTGGGCGGCGCCCTGGTGGTCTGCACCCTCACCACCGCCATCGGCTTCTTCTCCTTCATCCCCACCGCCTATAAGGGGGTCTCGGAGCTCGGGATCATCGCCGGCGGCGGGATGTTCATCGGCCTGGCCACCACCCTCACCCTGCTCCCCGCCCTGGTGGCGCTGCGCCCCCTCTCCCCTCGCCGCGCCGCCCGCCGCCCCCTCGCCCTCGGCCGCTTCGCCGGGGCCCTCCTCGACCTGCCGGTGCGCCACCGGCGTGGGGTCCTGGGGGGAACCGCGGTGGTGGCGGTGGTCTCGGTGGTCCTCCTTCCGTGGGTCCGCTTCGACCACAACC
>CAZRGD010000247.1:0-4530 GCA_964599505.1 uncultured Nitrospirota bacterium
GGTGAGCTGGGTGCTACATCCAAACGCCCCCACCCCAACCCTCCCCCGGAGGGGGAGGGAGTTCAATTTGAAGCCCCCACCATTTTTTCGCTGTGCGAAAAAATGGTGTTATGGCGTCTTGGTGACCCTCTCTCCAAGGAGCTCCCATGGGCCGTTTGACCATTACCCTCTCCGATGAACGCCACCAGGCGCTGAAGGAGGCGGCGGCCCGCAGGGGAAAGAGCATCCGCCAGATCATCGAGGAGAGCCTCGATCGCTACGGAATCCAGACACAGCGCACCGCGGCGGAGCTGGTAGCCCTCGCTCGCAGCCACTCGGCGATGAAGGAGGGAGAGGCGGTGGCGATGGCGGTGCAGGAGACACGGGCTACCCGCAAGGCTCGGCGCCGTCGATGAAGCAGCCCCTGGCTATCATCGACACAAACGTGGTGGTGAGCGATCAATTTTTTTCGCGCAGCGAAAAAAATTGAGGACACCCCCTGCCGCTGCTAGCGTCCTCATCCATGGAGTCAGCCACGCTCAAGAGGATCGCCGCCAAGCTAGAGGCGGGAGAGCGCCTGTCGGAGGCGGACGGCGTCGCCCTCTTTCGCTCTCGTGACCTCAACCGGATCGGGGCGCTGGCCAACCGGGTGCGCCTGCGGCGCCACGGTCGCGCCTGCTACTTCAACGTCAACCGCCACCTCAACCCGACGAATGTCTGCGTCTACCGCTGCCACTTCTGCGGCTTCCGCCGGGATGCCGGCGCCGAGGGCGCCTACCTGATGTCGGTCGACGACTGCCTCGCCGCCACCGAGGGGGCGGAGGAGGCGGGGATCACCGAGCTGCACATCGTCGGCGGGATCACCCCGGAGGCGGACCTCGACTACTACGAGCCGCTCCTGCGGGCCCTGAAGGAGGCCCACCCCACCTTGCACCTCAAGGCGTTCACCGCAGTGGAGGTCGCCTTCTTCTGCCGCCGCCACCACCTCGACCACAAAGCGTGTCTGGAGCGGCTGATCGACGCGGGGCTCGGCTCGATGCCCGGCGGCGGCGCGGAGATCTTCGCCGAGCGGGTCAGGCGGAGCGTCTGCAAGGAGAAGGCGGGGGCGGAGGAGTGGCTCGCCATCCATCGCACCGCCCACGAGCTCGGGCTCAAGACCAACGCCACGATGCTCTACGGCCACATCGAGACGGCGGCGGAGCGGGTCGACCACATGGCGCAGCTCAGGGCGCTGCAGGACGAGACCGGTGGATTCCAGGTCTTCATCCCGCTCGCCTACCACAACGAGAACAACCCCCTGGCCGGCGAGATGACCACCGGCTACGACGACCTCAAGACCCTGGCGATCGCCCGCCTCTTCCTCGACAACTTCGACCACATCAAGTCGTTCTGGGTGATGCACACCCCGGCGATCGCCCAGGTGGCGCTCCACTACGGGGTCGACGACCTGGACGGCACGGTCACCGAGGAGCGGGTCACCGCCGCCGCCGGCGGCCGCACCGCCGGCCGCGAGTCCAAGGAGCAGCTCATCGACCTGATCCGCGGCGCCGGCTTTACCCCGGTGCAGCGCTCCACCGTGTACGAGGAGCTGGCGCGGTTCTGAGGGGCCACCGGAAGCAAAACCACGAAGGACACGAAGAAAGACTTGGCCGCAAATGAACGCGAATCGGTTTCCCAGGGAAGTAATGTCACCGGCAACCACCACGAAGGGTCGTCTCGGCCTGGAAGGCAGAATCACCACAGAGGCACAGAGAGCACAGAGGACTGCATTGGAAAAATATTTCTTTGTGCGTTTTCACCATGAAGGACATGAAGAGCATGAAGGCTTGCTGTGAATTCTTCATGTCCTTCATGCTCTTCATGGTGAAAAAACTTTTATCGCGTCACGGGAAGAACAACGGCAAGCCGTAGACTCGGTTTTCATTCGCGTTCATTCGCGTTCATTTGCGGCTAAAACTAAGAATAGTCATGACGACCATCGCCACCGACACCACGAACCCGCGGCTCGCCGCCATCGCCGAGACGGTGGCCGCAAATGGGCGGATCTCCGACGACGACGCCCTGGCCCTGCTCGCCTGTGACGACCTGCCGCTCCTCGGGCGGCTGGCGGAGGCGCGCCGCTACCAGCGGGTCCCGGAGCGGCGGGTCACCTTCATCATCGATCGCAACATCAACTACACCAACGTCTGCATCACCCGCTGCAAGTTTTGCGCCTTCTACCGCCTGCCGAACGACCCGGAGGGGTACGTCCTCTCGAACGAGGAGATCTTCGCGAAGATCGACGAGCTGCGCGGGGCCGGCGGCCACCAACTACTGCTCCAGGGGGGCCACCACCCGGGGCTGGCCATCGACTGGTTCGAGGGGCTGTTTACCGCGATCAAGGAGCGCTACCCGGACATCCACCTCCACGCCCTCTCCTGCTCGGAGATCGCCCACATCGCCCGGCGCTCGAAGCTCTCCCTCGCCGAGACTCTGAAACGGCTGCGCGAGGCGGGCCTCGACTCGATCCCCGGCGCCGGCGCCGAGATCCTCGACGACCGGGTGCGCGACGAGATCGCCCCGTACAAGGAGTCGACCGCGAGCTGGCTGGAGGTGATGCGCGAGGCGCACCACCAGGGGCTCACCACCTCGGCGACGATGATGTACGGCACCGTGGAGAGCGACGCGGAGCTCGTCGCCCACCTCGCACGCCTGCGTGAGCTCCAGGACGAGACCGGCGGCTTCGTCGCCTTCATCCCGTGGGCCTTCCAGCCGGAGCACACCGAGCTGGAGACCGCCACCCGCCGCGGCGCGGTGGAATATCTACGGATCCTCGCGACCAGCCGCATCTATCTCGACAACTTCGACCACCTCCAGGCGTCGTGGGTCACCCAGGGAGAGAAGATCGGCCAGCTCGCCCTCTTTTTCGGTGCCGACGACATGGGCTCCACGATGCTGGAGGAGAACGTCGTCTCTGCCGCTGGCTGCACCTTCCGCCTGGGACGCGCGGAACTCGCCCGCCTCATCGAGCGCGCCGGACTAGAGGCCGCCCTGCGCGACCAGCAGTACCGGATCCTCGGCCCGGCGTCTCCGCGTCTCTGCGCGAGGCCACCAGCCGACGATCTGGGGGGTACGGTGTCGGGTTGAGTAGCGAAAGTATTTGCTACATCCAAGCACCCCCACCCCAACCCTCCCCCGGAGGGAGAGGGAGCCGAACGAGCTCCTACGCCATCGCCTCTACCAGCGCCTTGGCCCGCACCACCGTCTCCTCCGGCGCCACCGGCTCGAAGCCGGGGGTTGTCTCCCCACCGTTGCCATAGACGTAAAAGGCGGCGTCGGCGATGTGGCGCAGGATCTTGTCGCGCACGTCGTCGTACGGCAGCTCGGCGGTGGCGTTGGCGAAGACTGCGTCGAAGTGGATGAAGTTGGCGAGGACCGCCGCCTTGCGGCCGAGGGAACAGGTCGCCACCTCCACCCCGCCGCTGCTCTCCACCTCGCGCTTGAAGCGGCTCTGGAAATCGGCGTCCGGATCCACCAAGAGAAGCTGAAGGTTACGCATCCGATCCTCCCACGAAGATTCACTACACCCGGCTGGCCCATCCACCCTTCGGCACCGCAGACTGCAAGCTGTACGGTCGCGACGACAAACCTACTTGGTAAGATAACCGCCGTACCTTGGTTACGCCATGCTCCGCGCCCTCTCCATCCATGACCTGGCGGTGATCCACCGCGCGAAGATCGCCTTCGACACGGGGCTCACCGCGATCACCGGCGAGACCGGCGCCGGCAAGAGCCTCATCGGCCGCGCCATCGCCCTGGCCCTCGGCGGTCGCGGTCGCAGTGAGTGGATTCGCGACGGCGCCAACAAGGTCGTGGTGGAGGCGACCTTCACCCCGGAGGCGGCCGCGACCCCCCTCCTGGAGGAGCTCGGCATCCCCACGGACGAAGAGGAATGGATTCTCCGCCGGGCCCTCAACCGCGACGGCCGCAACCAGATCTTCGTCAACGGCGTGCGCCTCACGGTGGAGCAGCTCCGCCGCCTTGGCGGACGCCTCTTCCAGGCCCACGGCCAGTTCGAGCACCAGGACCTCCTCCTCCCGGCCCCCCAGCGCGACCTCCTCGACCGGGTCGCCGTCGCCGCCGACCTCGCCCGCGCCTGCGCAGCGGCCCACGCCGACGCCCAGGCATTGCACCGCCGCCTCGACGATCTGCGGGCGGCGGCCGCGGAGCGCGACAGGCGCCTCGACTACCTCGCCTTCCAGCGCCAGGAGATCGAGGAGGTCGACCCGCAGCCCGGTGAGGACGAGACCCTCGACGACCGCCACCAGCTCCTTGCCCACGCCACCGAGGTCCGCGCCGCCCTCGCCGCGCTGTTGGCACGGCTGCGCGATGACGAGCCGTCGCTCGCCGGCGACGTCGCGGCGGTGGAGGGGGAGCTGGAGGGGCTCACCCGCCACCTCCCCGAGGTAGAGGCGCTCACAACCATCGCCGCCAACACACGCATCAACCTGGAAGAGAACGCCCGCGCGCACGCCACACCATCTCTCATACACCGACCACCACAACGCGCAG
>CAZRGD010000248.1:0-4520 GCA_964599505.1 uncultured Nitrospirota bacterium
CCCCGCGCCCATGCCCCGGACCCCCGGTAGGAGCCGGCTCCCGCCGGCGATGCCGGCCCTATCTTGAGATCGGGGGGCCGGCATCGCCAACGGCGCGCTTCGCGAGCGGGAGCTCGCTCCTACCCCGATTCCGTGGGGATGGGGGTATCCCCCGGGGTCTCGAAGCGGATCGCCGCGGGGTCGAGGATGAGACCGTAGCGGGTGTCCGGGCGGTGGCCGAGGGCCTGGAGGAGATAGGGGTCGGCGGCCGGGCCAAGGGCCTGGGTGAGGCGGCGGTTGAGGCGCGAGCGGCGCTGGAGGAAGTACGCCTTGTCCATCCCCCCGCGCAGGGCGCCCTCGGTGCGCTCGGTGTCCGCCAGGGCACCGCGCAGGGCCCGGTAGGCGACGAGAAAGTCGCGGGCGTGGTCCTCCTCGGGAACCCCATCGCTGGGGCAGGCGAGCGGCGGTTTTCCCTCCATCCGCCGCCAGGCGAACCAGAGGTAGAGGGCATACTCGGCCGGCGGCAGTCTGACCTCACGGCCTCCTGCCACCACCCCCCGGCGGCGGAGGTCGAAGGTGAGCGCAGGCGGGACCACCGCCGCCTGGGCCGCGGCCACCGTGGCGCTGAAGGTGGTACGGCCCTCCAGCAGCGCCTCGGGCAGGCCGTGGCGCAGGCGCACGAAGGGGATCTCCGCCAACAGCACCCGTGCCTCGGCGGCGTCTACCGGCCGCCCCTCGGGGGTGTAGATCACCCGCCGCTCCCGCGCCGGGTAGAAGAGCTCCGGGTGCGACTCGAAGGGCGGCGAGACCAGGACGTGGGAGAGGCGATCCTGCGGCCGGCCGAAGAGCGAGAGGGCATAGCCGGCGTAGAAGCCCATGGTCTTGCGCCCGCCGGCGAGCGACACGTGGAGCGCAGCCTCGGGGTCGGCGGTGAGCCGCCGCACCTCCTCGGTGATGGCGTCGGCGGCCGCCTCGTTGTCACCGGGGGTGCGTAGGTCCCCCACCCGGCCATCGCGACCGATGGTGTGGATCGACCCATCGTCGAACTGGATCGGCGGCAGCCCGTAGTCGTCACACAGGCGGCGGAACCAGCCGGGGTCGTCGCTCAGCAGGGTCAGCCGGGCCCGCTCCGCCCCCTCGGCGGTGGTCAGCAGGTGGACCTCGGTGGGGATCCACGGTGGCTCCGCGGCCACCGCCAGACCGTAGAGGGTCTCGGTGACGACCTGCGGCGTGAGGCCGGTGGCCACGAGGAGGATGCGGCGGGGGTAGCTGCAGGGATCCATGGAGACTCTTCCGTGCCGGTGGGATCAAGGGCCCCGGCGGGCGGTCGGCGGAGAGAGGGAGGGGGCTCCGCCGTCAACGCCCCACCGGGGCCCGACCAAGAGGTGCCGGAAGGCGCCGCTCACCTCGGCCCCCATCCCTCCCTCTACCATTGAATAGCCGTCGAGAACGCGCCGGGCGAGCTCCTTTCCATCCAGATCCTCGTGCCATCACCACCGAGCTGGCCGCCACTTTCCACCCTCCACTCCACGTCCGCCTCTCCCGCAAGCTTGCCACCCCCACCCTGCCCATACAGCGTCCGGGGTCCGAAGCTGCGGTCGTCGCGCCCCGGCCACGGGCTCTCCGGTAGGAGGGGATTGTACCCCCGACCCCGGCCCGCAGGGCCGGCCGGGGCCGCTGGCCCCGGAATCGCGGGTGCAACCCGCTCCTACCGCCGGGACCTTGGCCACGGCGCCCTCACCCCCATTTTCTTGCGGCGCGAAAAATTACCGTTCCCTCCTCCCATACGGGATCTCCCACGGCAGGTTCAGCAGGTCCCGCAGCAGCCCATCGAAGGCGGCCTGGATCCGCGGCCCCTGGTGCTCGTACGGGGCGATGAGCCAGCGGGCGTGGCGCGGCGCGACCGCCCACTCGAGCCCCTCGGTGATGAAGTGGCGCACCGCATCCTGCTTGCGAAAGAGGCGCACCCAGATCGGGTCGCAGATGGGGTAGAGGGTGTCGGCGAGCTCCTCCGCCAGCCCCAGGGGGCGGTGCGGGTCGGTGAGCCCCATGCGGCCGTCGATGCGGGCCGCGGTGAGCGCCCGGCTGCACCAGTTGAGCAGCAGCGTCTTGAAGGTACGACGCACCACCGCCACCGCCGAGTGTGGCGTCCCCTCGCGGATCGCCGCCCGCAGCCACTGCTGGTAGTCCTGGTCACGCATGCCGCGCTCGCGAGCGAAGCCGCGCATGGGCGAGACGATCGCCGCCAAGGCACCGAGCTGGAGCCGCCGCCGGTGGGCGGCGTAGAGACGCCGCACCTGGCGGCGGCTCACCTCGTCGGCACGCAGGGAGCGGAACCAGCCGGCGCCGCGCGGATCCTCCGGGGGGCGCGGGTGCAGCAAGATGCCGCGGGTGCGCCCCTGACCGTCGAGGAAGGTGACCGGAACACCCCGCTCGGAGAAGAGGGTGAGCGCGGAGACCGGGAGGGTGACCTCGCCGAGGATGACCACCCGGCCCACTCGCCGGGCCGGCACCCGCTGCTCGGCGCGGCCGGGCACGGTAACCGCCACCGATGCCCCCTGGCGCCGCAGCCGCACGCCGTCGCGGCCGGCGAGGTAGAGGGTACGGAGGTCGTCCTCGGGCAGCGGTCGCGCCTGCACTAGCTTTCCTCCTCCTCGGACGCATCCGCCACCGCCGCCCCGAGCCAGCGCACCAGGGCGCGCACCGTCTCCCGCCAGGCGGACCGCTCGGTCTCGGCCCACGCCTCGTAGAGGGGGTAGAAGCGCGCCCGCGCCCCCTTCTTCAGGTAGCAGCCGGGGCGCTCGTCCCCGGTGGTGAAGTCGCGGGCGGTGAAGGTGCGCTCGTGGAAGAGGCGCCAGACGAGGCCGTCCGCCGCCGGCCGCGCCCCCTCCACGAGGTCGCAGACGAGGGACTCGCGCCCGAGATCAAGCTCGTGGAGGAAGCCGACCATGGGGTCGAGCCCCGCCGCCGCCACCTCGCGCAGGTGCTCCGCGTGGACCAGGGTGTAGGTGAGCGACAGCAGGGCGTTCACCGGGTCGCGGGGTGGCCGCCGGTTGCGGCCGGTGAAGTGGAGCGACGGGGCGAAGCCCTCCTGGTAGGCCCCGAAGAAGGCGGCGGCCGCCGCCCCCTCGAGGCCGCGCAGCCGCTCCAGGGGGGGCTTTGCCTCCTCCAGGCGGCGGCGGGCGGTGGTCATGCGCTCGCGGGCGGTGACCACCACCTCGCCGCGCCGGGCGTGGGGCCGGAGCTCCTCGAGGAGGCGCAGGTGGCCGTCGATCTTTCCCGCCACCGTGGCCGCGGCCCGCTCACGGGTGCGCTCCGGGTCGGTGGCGGCGCGGTACTGGTCGAGGCGGCGGCGAGCGTCGCCGTGGAGGGTGGCGGCGAAGCTCCCCACCAGCCGGTGGCGGCGGCCGCCGATGAGAGAGACCACCACCCCGTGCTCGGCGAGGCGGTGGAGGAGGCGGGTCTGGAGGTGGACGTTGCCGACGATGACCAGCCGGGTGAGGGGGCCGAGGGGGATGGAGCCGCTCCGCCGCCCCCCTTCGTACACGGCGATGGCGTTGCCGTCGGCGCGCAGCTCCGCCTCCTTGCGGTCGATGTAGCAGGTGGTCACTTTTCTTGCTCCGCAGCAAAAGAAACGCGGCCAAGGCCGAAGGTGGCGCCCTGGCCGACGTGGAGGCACTCGGCCGCCGCGAGGAGGGGGCGGAAGGGGGCCCACGGGCCGGTGAAGGTGACGGTGCCGGTCCAGCCGCCGAGGCGCATCCGCGCCCGCTGGCGGGTGGAGTAGCGCTCCTGGTCACACCACTGGAGCGCCTCGCGCGCGGTTTCGACCTCCCCGGCGGCCTTGATCCAGGCGCGGTGGTCGAGCACCGGCGGCCCGTCGCCGTGACAGGCGGCGAGCAGGGTGAGGCGGCGCAGGAGCTGCTTCATGAGAATGGTGAAGGTGGGACGGGCACCGTAGCGGCCCCGCTCCTTCAAGCGCAGGGGGGTGTGGAGGTGGAGGATGAGGGGCGCCTCAACGCCGCCGGCCGCGGCAGGCTGCGGCGGCAGGGGCGGCAGGGGCTCGGCGTAGGGGCCCGGGACGAGGCGGCCGCCGTCGTCGGTGAGGAGCGGCTCCGGCGGGCCGCCGGGGCTCGCGAGGGCGACGCGGGTGAGGCGGAAGCGGCCGCGGCCGCGGCCAAGCCCCATCTCGCCGAGGCGGCGGAAGGCGTAGATGAAGTAGGGGAGCTGCTCCTCGGCGCGGCCGAGGAGGGTGAGCCCCACGTGGATGGGCTCCCCCGGGGAGAAGCGGTGGTCGTCCTCGGGGGGCTCGATGATGAAGGGGTGCGGCGCCCGCCCCCCCGGCGGCAGCAGCGGGGTCCCCTCGGGGACCGGGGTCTCGAAGATGCGCAGGTAGACGCATGAGGCGGCCAGGAGGCAGGTGTCGCACGGCTGCCGGCGCAGGGGGCAGGCGGTGCGCTTGAAGGCGACCCCGAAGCCGCCGCGCACCACCGTACCGGCGAAGTCGGTGAGCTCGATGGTCGCCTGCGGCTCCAGGGTGAGGC
>CAZRGD010000249.1:0-4515 GCA_964599505.1 uncultured Nitrospirota bacterium
CCAGGGGGGCGTCCCCTGCACGGTCGAGGAGCTGAAGCAGCGATTCGACCGGTACGTCGCGGGCCTGACCAAGGGCAAGAACGCCAAGAAGGTTCGTGTGGTGGTGGAGTGATGGAGAGAATCATGGACGCACACAAGACACCGTTACTGAAGAGCATCACCCTACGGGGCTTCCTCTCCTTTGGTCCCAGTGCGGAGACGATTCCCCTACTGGGGCTGAACGTGATCATCGGCCCCAACGGCTCGGGCAAATCCAATTTTGTCGAGGCGCTGTCGGTGCTTCGAGCCGTGCCGCGAGACCTCCCTCTCCCAATCCGCCAGGGTGGTGGCGTGAAGGACTGGATCTGGAATGGAGAGCCATCGGTCGACCGGGCGAGCGTAGATGTCGTCTTCTCGGAGGGCACCATCGCCGAACACCAGACCGCCAACCCTGCGGTGCGTTATCGCCTAGCCTTCGGCGCTGAGGGAGATCATTTCACCGTCCTCGATGAGCGGATCGAGAACGAGCACCCGTTACCGGGAGAGCTGAAGCCTTACTTCTACTTCGGCTATGAAAATGGCCGTCCAATGCTCAACGTTCTCGGCCAGGGACGACAACTGAGACGTGAGGATATCGACCCAACCCAGTCGATCCTCTCGCAGCGTCGGGACCCGGAGAATTACCCCAAAATCACGCGTGTTGCGGACCTCCTGCGGCAAGTAGTCGTCTACCGGAGCTGGTCCTTTGGCCCGCACTCTTCTCTGCGCGCGAGCTGTCCGCCAGACATATTCACCGGCTACCTCGCCGAAGACCTCAGCAACCTTCCCGCACGGCTGGCGATCCTGAAGCGGACTCCGAGCGTGAAGAAGCGACTCGTGGAGCTGTTACACGAGTTCTCGCCCGATTTCGACGACATCGAGGTCGTACCTGAGGGAGGGCAGCTTCAGCTTTACCTCGAAGAATCCGGTCGTATGGTCCCGGCTCGCCGCCTCTCGGACGGAACCCTGCGCTACCTCTGCCTCATTGCCATCTTCGCCGATCCCACTCCCCCGCCCGTGGTTGCCATCGAGGAGCCCGAGCTTGGCCTGCACCCGGACATCCTGCCCACCATTCGGGATCTGCTCGTCGAGGCGAGTGAGCGATGTCAGCTCATCGTCTCCACCCACTCGACCCAGTTGGTCGATGCAATGACAGACTGCGCGGACTCGGTTGTCGTCTGTGAGAAGCACGAAGGGGCCACCTGCCTGACCCGCCTATCGCAAGAGGAGATCGACCGCTGGCGTGAGCACGGGAGCCTCGGCAACCTGTGGATGAGCGGTCATCTCGGGGGGACGCGATGGTGAGGCGGCCGGAACGCAAGCTCTTCGTCGAAGGAGGCGGAGACAACGACGCGCTCAAGACCGAGTGCCGTAAGGGATTCCGCAAGTTTCTGGAGAAGGCCGGTCTCGAAGGCCGAACGCCCAGGATTATCGCCTGTGGCGGTCGGAGCCGGGCCTACGACCAGTTCCGTGTTGCCATCGACATGGCCGGAGATGACGATGTGTTCATTCTTCTCGTGGATTCCGAGGCGCCGGTGGCTGCGGTGGCCGAATCGCCGCGGCCTTGGGGCCACGTGAAAAACCGCGAAGGAGACGGCTGGGACAAACCCAACGGCGCAACCGATGACGACCTGCACTTCATGGTCGAGTGCATGGAGAGCTGGTTCCTCGCGGACCAACAGACCCTGGAATCATTCTTCGGCCAGGGTTTCCGGCAGGGGGCGCTCCCTGCCAATCCGCAGGTCGAGAAGATCTCAAAAACCGACATCTACAACGGGTTGAAGAGTGCGACTCGCGACACGCAGAAGGGCGTGTACGGCAAGGGCGCCCACTCGTTCAAAATCCTTGCTGTCATTGACCCGATCAAGGTCCGCGAGGCAGCTCCCTACGCAGCGCGCTTTCTGGACCACCTAGACCAGGTGCTACGAAGATGAGTTCAAAGTTCAAGGTCTTCATGTTCAAAGTTTGGAAAACGGCGTGGCTCGCATAGAGAAATTCGAGGACATCGAGGCGTGGCAGGAGGCCCGAGAGCTTGCCCGACTCATCTATGCGGCGACGGCCACGGGACCGTTCTCGCGTGACTTCGGCCTCCGCGACCAGATCCAGCGGGCCACCGTATCAGTCGTGTCCAATATCGCCGAGGGCTTCGAGCGAGGCAGCAACAAGGAGTTCCTCCACTTTCTCTACATCGCCAAGGGCTCCGCCGGTGAGGTTCGCGCTCAGCTCTATGTCGCCGAGGACCTTGGATACCTCGATGCTGGTCTTGCCCACGATCTCCGCAGGCGAGCCACGTGCGTCTCCCGCCGCATCAGCGGCTTCATCAAGTACCTCCAGTCCACCAACTACGAAGGCGAGAGGTCCAGTGGAGCCCAGTGATGCACGGAAACCGACCAACCTTGAACTTTGAACCTTCCAACCTTGAACAGACGACGCAACGCGTTGTCTTCGGCATCACCCCCGATAACATCCTCCACCACACCCCGGTGACTCGGAACCCCCGTCTGGTCGACGCCCTGGTGCGGCTGCGCCTCATCAACCGCAGCAACCTCGGCATCCAGCGCATGTACACGGCGCTGCTCATCGAGGGCAAGGAGCCGCCGTCCATCGAGGATCTGGGCGATGCCTTCCGGCTGACGCTGCGCGCATCGAAGCTGTCTCCCGCGTTTCGAGCCTTCGTCGCCGAGGAAGGCAAGCGGGGCGTCGACCTCGACCTGGACCACCTGCTGGTCTTGCAACACCTGCTTCGCCACCCGGAGATCGACTCGCCCACGGCCGCGCGGCTCTGCCAGCGCCCCCAGAAGGAGAGCCGCGAGATCCTGTCCCGGATGGAGCGGGACCTCGGCTACCTGGATCGAGGCGGCAGCGGCCGGGGGACCTACTGGACGCTCCGGGCGGACGCCCACGCGCGGCTGGCCGCGCCCGGGGACGCGGACCGGGACCGGCGCACCGACTGGGAGGCCGCCAAGACGCGGGTGCTCAGCGTCATTCGGCAGCGCGCCGCACGCGGAGAGCCGCCGATGACCAACGCAGACGTTCGTCGCATCACGGCCCTCGACCGCAAGCAGGTCAACCGGCTCATCCACGAGCTCGAAGACGAAGGCGCGGTCAGGATGGAAGGGCATGGCCGCGGGGCGCGCTACACCATCGCGGCGCCTACCGAGGACCACGAATGACGACGGCAATGACGCCAGGACATTACTCGGGACATTTATCGAACCAAATGTCCACGCTCGGCGTGGAGACATTTCCTGATACGCCTATCCCCTTAGCTCAGGACCCGTACCCGATGGGAACACGAAGGCAGGAAAGGGGGAAAACACGAAAAGTTTCGGTGGAGTTTTTTCGTGTTTTCAAGTTTTCGTGCCTTCGTGTTCCGCATTCGCCGATTTGTTCTGGGGCTTCATGAGCTAAGGGAATACGCAGTTTTCCTGAAGCTGCTCGCCGAGAAGCTCAAGGACCCCGAAGGCGCCAACACCCCCGGCGACAGCGACTCCCTCGCCACCCTCGCCGGTGCCCTGACCGGTGCCCGGTGTGGCCTCGACGCCCTGCCGGCCGCGTGGATCCGAGGGGTCGAGGGGTCGAGGAAGCTACTTGAACTCGCACGGCGAGCCGCGGAGGGGGCATGTTGACACCCCCACCGCGAGCGGCTGAAAGATCGAGATGCACACGCCCGCTCTTCCCTTTCCCAAACCCATGGCTATTGCACCGATTTCCGTCGCAAAGTCCAATTCGAGTCCAAACAGGATCCACAAGTCTTTGTCATTTAAAGATGTAATTGAGCCAAACATTGCGCCAATCATGCTCATTTCGGCGCAATCGGACATCCACCAACGCAGAACCCGGATACCGATCCCATGAAGATCCTCTACGTGGACATGGACAACGTTCTCGTGAACTTCCCCTCGGGGGTCGCGCGGCTCGACTCGGTGGTGCGTACGGCGTACGACGGCCACCTCGACGAGGTGCCGGGGATCTTCGCCCTCATGGACCCCGTGCCCGGCGCGATCGAGGCGTACCACCAGCTCGCGGTCCGCTTCGACACCTACATCCTCTCCACCGCACCGTGGAAGAACCCGTCGGCGTGGGCGGACAAGGTTGAGTGGGTCCAGCGCCACGTGGGCGAGGCGGCGCACAAGCGGCTGATCCTCACCCACCACAAGGAGCTGGCCCGCGGCGACTACCTTATCGACGACCGCACGAACAACGGCGCCGGCGAGTTCCCCGGCGAACACATCCACTTCGGCAGCGGACGGTTCGGCGACTGGGCGGCGGTGGTGAGTTACCTGCTGGGGACAGAGGAGTGACGGGTTCGAAATGGCCTTGTCACCACCGGGGGACACCGTCGTGAGCGGCGCCGCCCTCATGGAGCTGCGCCGTCTCAGCGGCCTCACCTGGGAGCAGCTCGCGCGGCTCTTTGGGGTCGATCGCCGGAGCCTCCACTCCTGGGCGAGCGGCAAGCCCCTCAGCGCGGCCAACGAGGAGCGTCTGCGTCGCACC
>CAZRGD010000250.1:0-4493 GCA_964599505.1 uncultured Nitrospirota bacterium
GTGTAGGGAGGCGAGGGCGGCGGAGAGCTCTAGGCGTGAGTGGGGCATTTCGCGGATCGTCTCGGAGAGAGATGCCCAGCGGACGACGACGGGCGAGAGGGCGCAACCAGACCGGAGGTGTCCCCTCTGCTACGACCGCCCCCCATGAGCGCCACCCCTTCCCCCGACGGCGACACCCCCCTCGCCGACTACCTGCGGCCGGGGATCGAGGCGGCGGACCTCCCCTCCCTCTTTCCGCTGCTCCACGCCCGTGCATCGCTGGAGGCCTTTGTCACCCTGTTTCGCGGGAGCTGGGACGGGGTGGTGGCCCGTCTCCTGGTGCTGCGCGAGATCGGCGGCCGCGGTGAGGCGCCGCGCTGGTCCACCCGCGAGCTCCACGACCACTTCGCCTATCTCGACCCGGTGAAGCTGGAGACCATCCTCGCCCGCCTGCGCGACAACCACCTCCTCCTCTGGGACACCGAGGATGCGACCTATCAGGTCAGCCCGGCGGGCCGCATGGCCCTGGCGGCCCTCGCCACCCTGCTCGGCTTCAGCGACGAGGAGGAGGGGGAGCTGGGCTTCATCACCGCCCAGGTGGCGGCGACCAGCGCCATGGGGCGCCTCTCCGGAGAGGAGCTGCAACACCTCCTGTCTCGCCTCAACGAGCTCCAGGGGGAGTTCGACCGCGCCGTCCTCTCCGGTTCGGAGCACCGCATCCGGAACGCCGCCCGACGCCTGGAGTCCGTGTGGCGCTGGGTGGAGAAGGGGACGGCCGTCATGCATCGCATTGCCGCCGACGCCGACCTCGACCCACCCACCCACCGCGTCGCCCAGGCGATCGGCCACGCCCAGAGCCGCATGTTGCGTATGGCCGCGGTCTTCCAGCGCACCCTCGGCCAGCTCGAACGGCAGCGCGTCCACCTCGGCGAGAGCGGCCTCTCCTCCTCCGACATCCTTGCCTGGCTGCGGACGCTGCAGGTGGAGACGATCCGCCACCTCCTCGACGGGGCGGTGGCCGCCGGGGTGGAGCCCACCTTCCTCCTCGGCGACGTGGCCCTGGACGTGGCGGAGTACGAGCTCCTCGACCGCGAGCGCGCGGCCGAGGCGAGCTTCGAGATGCCGCCACCGCAGGAGGCCCCCGAGGCGGAGGCGGTGGCGCCGCCGTCGCTGGATCTCCTCGCCCGCTGGCTCCCGGCCCTGGCGACGATCACCGCCCCCACGCGGCTCACCGAAACCATCCCCGGTGCCGACTACCGCGAGAGCGCCTACCGCCTCTCCCTCCTGCCACTGCTGGACAGCGACGAGGCGGATGGGGCCGGCGAGAACAGCGACGACGACCCCATGGCCACCCTGCGCCGCCTCGCCCTCGCCGTGGAGCTTACCGGTAAGCCCGTTCCTGTCGGCCGCGGCGGGATCGCCGAAATGAGCGACGGGCATCTGGTGCCACCCAACGAGGGCAAGGCGTTGCAAGCGGAGACCTGAGACCATAATCGTCGGGTAGGTGCCTCGCGCAGAGGCGCGGAGGCGCAGAGGGAGGGAAGTATGGAAGGCGTGGCGTCGTCCCTGCTGCACCTGACTCCCATTCCCGCCCGGAAGGCGGGGTCTCACGCGAAGGCGCGAAAACGCGAAGATCGGTCCCGAGCGCCACCGGCGAGAGTGGTGGTGGCAAACGAGTCACCCCCGGATCCCATGCTGCCCGGCAGGGGATTGGCCACGGAACCCACGGAAGGGCACGGAAGGGCGAGAGTGTGCGGCGGGGGGAAAAGAAAACGAGGTGGCGCCGACCATCTTTCGAGCGAAAATGGGGTCCGGGTTGCTCGCGCAACCCAACGGGAGACCCCTACCTCCGTGCGCTGATTATGGAGGGGGACGCCACGCCGCCCCCCTCGCCAGCCCCCACAGGTCCGGCTGGCTTCACCCTGCAAGTGAATGGCGCCATACCCACCGGCGATACCGATCTGCTCGGAGAACCTCCGCAATCGCCCCGAAGGGGTAAACCAGAGCCGACGATCCAGGTGAGAGCCCGCCCGTGGCCTCGGTTTCGCCGAGGGACTACGATCGGTCCTCTCCACCTCCACCCACTCTCGCCCGATGCCCCACGCTGAGCCCCTCATCGCCCGCCTTCTCGCCCAGCGGGCTCTGCCGCGCGACGACCCGGCGGTGAAACGGTTGCTCACCGATGAGCCCCTGCGTGCCGAGGTGGAGCAGCGCCTCGCCGCCTGTGGCCTGCGCCTGGTGGAGCAGCCGTACGCCGATCACGTCACCCTTGCCCTCGTGCGGGAGGTGGAGGAGGCTGTCTTCGGCAGCGACGGCTCCTGGCTGGCGACCAATGCCCGCCTGCCGCGCGATGCCATCGCCCTCCTGGTGGTCCTCTGGGCGCTCCTCATCCTCCCCAAGCGACAGCGCCAGATCGAGCGGCGCGAGCGGAATGAGGACGCAGCCCAAACGCAGCTGTTCCCCGAGGAACGGCCGATCCCCACCGGCGAGGCGGCGGGTGAGGTGGTGAGCGAGCGCACCCTGATCGCCGACTTCGGCGACAAGCTGGGGAAGAAGACGCGCATCAACATGAACCTCACCCTCCTCGCCCGCCTCGGCTTCATCACCCGCCGCAAGGGCGAGCTACGCGAGGGGCCGCTCCTGGATCTCCTCCTCGACTACGCCACCATCGCCCCGCGGATCATCGATGGTGCCCTCGCCGACCTCCTCCTCACGCGCCAGGCGGCGACGGAGGAGGTGGAGGCGCCACCGGCGGACGAGGTAGCAGCGGCAGACCGGGTTTCGGATGGGAAGGCGGCGGACGAGGCGACGGCACCCCCGGCCGGCGCTTCTACCGCCGCGACCGCCGCCCCGCCGACCGGAGGGGAGGGCTGATGTTCCGCCTCACCCGCCTGGAGTTGGTCCACTGGGACTACTGGCAGCGCTTCGTCCTCCCCCTGGACGGCGACATCGTCACCATCGTCGGCCCCAACGGTTCGGGAAAAACCACCCTCCTCGATGCCCTCCGCACCCTCCTGGCGATCCCCTGCTCCACGAAGCGCGAGTACAAACGGTACGTGCGCCGCAGTGGCCAGCCCCTGGCGTGGCTGCGGACGGTGGTGGGGAATGGCCGCGGCCGTGACGGTCACCGCCCCTTCTTCCCGATCCTCGAGGAGGAGGTGACCCTCGCCTGTCGCATCCGCAAGCGCGGCGGCGAGTGGCAGCGCCGCTACGTGGTGGCCGCCGGCGACGTGGCCATCGAGGCCCTCGACGCCGGCCGCGAGGCGGCCCCCGCCACCGCGGGAGCGTGCGAGTGGATGGGGGTACGGGACTATCAGCAACGCCTCGCCACCGCCGGGCTCACCGCGGCGATGAAACGGGTCCTCTCCCTGGAGCAGGGGGAGACGGACAAGCTGTGCGAGTACGCCCCACGGGCACTCCTGGAGCTGGTCTTCGACGTCTTCGGCGATGGCGCGGTCCTGGAGGAGTATCGCAACGCCCGGGTCCACCAACGGGAGGCGGAGGGCGAGCTCACCGAGCTGGAGGGGGAGCTGGGGCGGTTAGATAGCCGTCTGGAGGCGCTCATCAGTCGCGCCAACCGGTACCAGGAGTGGCGTCGCCTGCGCGACGAGGCGACCCGCCTGGTGGCGGAGGTGATCCCGCGCCTGGAGCTCGCCGAGCAGCGCGAGGCGATCGTCGGAGCCATGAGCCACCTGCTCGGCGTGCGTCGCGACCTCGCCACCCGCGGCGTCCAAATTGCCTGCCTGGTGGCGGAGGTGGAGGCCACCGCCGAGGCCGAATCGGAGGCCCGTGATCGGCTCGCCGTGGGGGAAGGGGCGCTGGCGGGTGCGCAGGCCCACCACGTCGCCCTGCGCGAGCGCCTCGCCGCCACCCGTCCGCTCCTCGCCGAGCGCGATCGCCTCACCGCCCTCGCCGCGGAGGCGGGGGCGGTGGACGCCGGCCGCCTCACCAGCGAGCTGGAGGCGGCACGCCACGAGGAGGTCACCCTCTCCCTGCGTCGCCAGACGCTGCGCGAGCGGCGCGTCCTCCTGCGGGGTCGCTGTGCGGCCCTGGAGGGGGGTGCGCCCGACCTACCGCCGGCGGTGGCCGAATTCTGCGAGCGGCTCACCTCGGCGGGAATCGCCTACCACCGCCTCCCGGAGCTGGTGGAGGTGCGCGACCCGGCGTGGCAGGCGGCGGTGGAGGGGCTCCTCGCCCCCTACCGCCACCTGCTGCTCCTCGACCGTCCGGGGGACGCGGGAGGCGCCTGGGCACTGGGGGAGCAGGCACGTTATCGCCACTTCGTGGTCGCCGAGCGCGGCGACGTGGGCCCGGTGCCACCGGAGAGCCTGCGGGCGGTGGTGGACTTTCGTGCGGCGCCGCCGCGCTGGCTTGCGG
This sequence comes from uncultured Nitrospirota bacterium, assembly GCA_964599505.1. Lineage (GTDB taxonomy): Bacteria > CG2-30-53-67 > CG2-30-53-67 > CG2-30-70-394 > CG2-30-70-394 > CG2-30-70-394. The sequence goes on from CAZRGD010000250.1 coordinate 4,357, forward strand.
AGCTCCTCGCCGCGATCCGTTGCGTCGAGTCGGTCGGGGCGGGGGCGGCGCTCGCGCCGGGGCAGGCATGGATTACCCCCGAGGGGTCCCCCCGCGAGGGCCGGGGCGGGCGTTTCCTCGGCGGCGGCGCGTCCGCC
>CAZRGD010000251.1:0-4492 GCA_964599505.1 uncultured Nitrospirota bacterium
GCCTCGGCCAGCTCCCCCCCTACCTCTTTGCCGAGCTCGATCGCCTCAAGCAGGAGGTGGTGGCGCGCGGTGTCGACGTCATCTCCCTGGGGATCGGTGACCCCGATCTGCCCACCCCGCCGCACATCATCGAGGCGCTGTGCCGCGCCGCCCACGATCCGGCGAACCACCAGTACCCCTCCTACGAGGGGATGCTCCGTTTCCGCCAGGCGGTGGCCGACTGGTACGCGGCGCGCGGCACCGGCATCGAGCTCGATCCGGCCACCGAGGTGGTCAGCCTGATCGGCTCCAAGGAGGGGATCGCCCACCTGCCGTGGGCCTTCGTCAATCCGGGCGAGGCGGTCCTGTGTCCGTCGCCGGGTTACCCGGTCTACGAGGCGGGGACCTTCTTTGCCCACGGCGAGGTGGTGGAGATTCTCATGCGCGAGGAGGACCACTTCCTCATCGACTACTCGAAGATCCCCCAGGGAATCCTGGAACGGGCGCGGGTCCTCTTCCTCAACTACCCGAACAACCCCACCGCCACCTGCGCCCCCAAGAGCTTCTACGAGGAGACCATCGAGGTGGCACAGGCGTTCGACATCATCGTCTGTCACGACGCCGCCTACTCCGAGATCTACTACGACGGCAACCGCCCCCTTTCCTTCCTCGACCTTCCCGGTGCCAAGGAGGTGGGGGTCGAGTTCCACTCCCTGTCGAAAACCTACAACATGACCGGCTGGCGTCTCGGCTGGGTGGCGGGTAACCGCGAGGTGGTCGCCGGCCTCGGGAAGATCAAGACCAACGTCGACTCGGGGGTCTTTCAGGCGGTGCAGGAGGCGGGGATCACCGCCCTTTCCGGCGACCAGAGCTGTGTCGCCGACCTGCGCGCCACCTACCAGCAGCGCCGTGACGTCGCCCTCGCCGCCCTGAAACGGATCGGCCTTGAGCCGGTCATCCCGGAGGCCGCCTTTTACGTCTGGATGCACTGTCCGGAGGGGAGCACCGCGGCAGAGTTCTCCGCCCGTGTCCTCCAGGAGGCGGGCGTCGTCATCACCCCCGGCACCGGCTTCGGCTCCGGCGGTGAAGGCTACGTCCGCATGACCCTCACCGTGCCGTCGGCGCGCCTGGAAGAGGCGATCGAGCGGATCGGGAAGGTGATGTAGGGTGAAAGCATTGGAAAATGTTTTTTAGGTTTAGCCGCGAATGAACGCAAATGAACGCGAATATTTCGATGGAAAACCACGAAGAGCGCGAAGGACACGAAGGACACGAAGCTCTGCGGGTCCCATTCTCTTCGTGCTCTTCGTGTCCTTCGTGGTTTGATGCCTTCCAGGCCGCACACGATTCTTGTTTTCAATACGTTGACATCGAGCCCCAGGTTCACGATTTGCGTTCATTCGCGTTCATTCGCGGCTAAATCTAACAATGGTTAGCTCCAACCTCTTCCTCGCGGTATTCCCATGACCACCGCATTCATCGGTTTCGGCTCCAACATCGGCGATCGGGTCGCGGCGTGCGAGGCGGCGCTGGCGCGCCTGGGGGCAAGTGACGGGGTGCGGGTGGCGGCGGTCTCCGACCTCTTCCGCTCCGACCCGGTGGGCATCGTCGATCAGCCGTGGTTCGTCAACGGCGTCGCCGAGGTAGAGACGCCGCTTTCGCCCATCGACCTCCTCAACCGGCTCATCGAGATCGAGGCGGAGATGGGGCGGGTGCGGCTGGTGAAGAACGGTCCACGGATCATCGACCTCGACCTCCTCCTCTACGGTGACACGCGGCTCGACGAGACGACCCTCACCCTGCCCCACCCACGGATGCTGGAGCGCCACTTCGTCCTCGTGCCGCTCCTTCAGCTCGCCCCCCACGGCCGCCACCCGGTGACCGGTGAGCCCCTGCGGGTGGCCCTCGCCCGGCTGCCCGGCGACGGCGGCGTCCGTCCCCTTCTACCCTTGCCTGCGGAGGTGCGCCGATGAAACGGTACTTGGTGGTGGAGGGGCCGATCGGGGTCGGCAAGACGACGTTGGCGCGCAAGCTCGCCGACGCTCGCACCGCCCGCTTCATCGGCGAGCGCCTCGACGAGAACCCGCTTATCGAGCGGTTCTACGACGACCGGGAGGGGAACGCATTCCAGACCCAGCTCTTCTTCCTCGCCTCTCGCTTCCGCCAGCAGCACCTCCTGCGCCACCGTGATCTCCCCGAAGGGCCGTGCGTGTGCGACTACCTCTTCGCCAAGGATCGCCTCTTCGCCCACCTCAACCTCACCGGTCAGGAGCGCGATCTCTACGATCAACTCCATGCCCTGCTTGCCCCCGAGGTCCCGCGCCCCGACCTGGTGGTCTACCTCCAGGCGACCACCGACGAGCTCCTTCACCGCATCGAGTCGCGCAACATCGACTACGAGCGGCGGATGGAGCGGGACTACCTCGATCGGGTGAACGAGGCATACAAGCAGTACTTCTTCGACTACGGTTCGACGCCGCTGTTGGTGATCAACACCACCGACATCAACTTCGTCGACCACCCCGACGACTTCGACGACGTCCTCCGCCACATCGAGGAGCACGGTAGCGGAACCCTCTACTACCAGCCCCCGAGCTCACGAGGGTAGGGGCGGGCCGTCCGGGGGGGCGCTCCGGCTGCAGGGTAGGACGCTCAAGGGCCGCGACGGCCTCGCTTGTTGTCTCATTCTGCGACAGTGAGGATGCCCGCCCGTCTCAAATTTAATCAGCCGCCACAGGCGGCGGGCGACGCAGTGGCGTGCGATTGTCCACGGGCGTCATGGCCTAATGCCCTGTTTTCATGGGGAACACGTCTTCCCGATGGTGTGTGAGCGTCGTCTCGCCTCTATCTGGCATGCGGGTTGCATACTTAAGTTATAAGGGGCTGAATTTAGCGCAGTCTCCTCAACGTAACCTCCCCTCAACCAGTTGCCTCGGAGCCCGACGATGTTACCCGCGAAGATGTTACCCGCGAAAAGGAATCCCCGATCCTTCGTACGAGCCATCCCCATCGCGTCGAGAGGTGCGTGTGTGGTCGCGTCATCGACGTTGATGGCGTTGATGACGATTGTGCTCAGCGTGGGCATGGTCGGACGAGCCGACGCAGCGATCACGTTGTCGGCCACCGATGCGGGCTTCGTGACCGAGCTGTACGGCAACCTGGCCGGCGGTCCTTCGACCCCGTTGGGGAGTGTATCGATCTCGGCGGCAGACGATTCCACCACCTTGTCTATTCCCTTGGACCCCGGGGGGATTACCTACCTGAATGATTTTGTCGGCGGAGCGGTGATGATCGGCGGTTCGGTGCCAACCGCCCTGCCCAAGGGGGGACCTCTGGACACGCCGCAGCAGCCGTTCGGCTCGACCGGTCCGGACATTCCAGGGGGCGATTCCCTGACGCCCAAGCTGGTGCTCACCGTGGTTCCGGAGCCGGGCTCACTGACCTTGGTGACCTGCGCTCTCTTCGGCCTCAACGCCCTGCGTCGGCGCCGCCAGTGGAACTGATGCGGAATGGGTCCAACAAGAGGGTCGGTGCCCGGAGATGCCGGCCCGCCCGTGGTAGGCGCGGCGTCTCGTCGCGATGTGGCGCCCTCCGACCGTGAGCCTCAGGGGCGAGGACCGGACCTCCGTGCCTGGATCGCCGGCTGGAGCCGGCTCCTACCATGGATCTGAGGGGGTGGTGGCGGGGTGGGGCTCCGGGAAGAGTCCGGGCATCCAGTGGGGCGCGAGCACGGCGGGGAAGGTGAGGTGCAGGGGCGCCCGCGGGCCCTCGGCGACCAGCACACCGCGACCGGTCAATGCGGCGACGACCCGCCGGGCGTGGCGGGGGCTGGTGCCGAGTAGCTCCGCGACGGCGCCGCGCGGCAGCTCTCCCCGGTAGAGGATGGCTTCGAGGACCGCACCGGCCTTGGCGGGTAGGGAGCCCGTGCGGACCTCGTCTTCGACCCATCGCAGAATACGGCTTCGCAGTCGGTCCGGTTGCACCAGCCCTTCCATGAACCGCACCTGGTCGAGGCAGCTTTCCAGAAAGAAGCGGGTGAAGGCGATCAGCGCCTCCTCGCTCAGGTGACCGCGTCCATCCAGGTCGTTGCGGCGCGGCAGGTCGCACTCGGAGAGGTGTCTCTTGTACCTCTCCACCGTGCGGGCCAGGCCGCGGGCAATCGACCAGACGCCGCCGGTATCCAGGCTTTCGAGCAGCATCGCGTGAGACATCAGCCGTGCGACGCGGCCATTGCCGTCGAGAAAGGGGTGAATCCACAGGAGCCTGTGGTGGGCGGCCGCCGCGGCGAGGATCGTCTCCGCCCTGCCCAGTCCGCCGTAGCGATCCGCGAACCGTGAGAGGAAGCGTGGCAGCGCTCCAGGGCTGATGGGGATGTGTTGGCTGATCCGAACGTCGTGGCGGCGGACCTCTCCCGGGGCCACGCGGAGCGGCTCGCCGCTCTTCGGCTCCTCCACCCAGAGGAGCGCCTCGGGCAGCCGCTCGCCGAACCGTCGATGGATCTCACAGAGCCCCT
>CAZRGD010000252.1:0-4472 GCA_964599505.1 uncultured Nitrospirota bacterium
GCACGCCCCTGGACCAGACGACCGCACATGGAGCGAGCGTAGCAGGGGTGGAGGAACGGTCGAATGGTGTTGTGCGAGGAAGGAAATAACCCCTTGCTACAGTCGCGACTCCTGCTACGCGTTTCTCCCGTTCCAGTTGGATGTGTAGCAACTGTAGCGGCCTTAGCAACTGTAGCGAGGGGAGAGCTCCTTAACTTGCGACTTCGCTAGGGTGGCGGCGTCCACGTCGAACGGCTTGTGCATCTTCATCGATTGTTGCCCCGCCGCCGTTGCGGCCACGTGAGACCTGACGCCGCCGGGCCTCTGTTCTCTGTGACGGCTCGTTCTCGTTTCACTCCACGACACGGGGATTGTTGAAGTCGTTCGAGGCCAGGTTCTTGGAGTCGCTCATGTCGTGTCTCCGGACGTGCGATATCAGTCTCCAACTCGGGGAGGACTTGGGGAGGAAATGGCCTTTGACGGCGTCGCGCCCATATCCAGCGGTGGTGTCCCTCGGTCACCCGTCACTGGCGCCGGGAACGGGAGCGCGCGGATCTCGTCGCGTATCGCCTCGCGCGCGTCATCCGGGATGTACTCGTCGAGGATGGACAGCAACCCCCGCGTTTACGCCAGGAGGTCCTCGACCGACACCAAATACTTGGCCTTGATGATGAGATCCAAGCGCGTCGCCTTCGCCTTTGTGATGGAGTCGAGGAACTGGCGGGCGTTGTCGAGGTAGATGCCCAGGAGCCGAATCTCGTTTTCGAGCTTCTCCGCTCACCCCTCCTGAGATCCCCCACGGGGCGTGATCAGTGAGGCGCCTCGGGCGCGGGTAACGAGAGGATCCGTTGCGTCACGGCCTCCTGGCGGTCCTTGGGCACCTCGGTTTTCAGAATGTCCACCATCTGGTTCATCAACACCTGGAGATCGTCCATCCCGATCAGGTACTGGGTCGCGAGCTGGAGCTTGACCATCCGTTCCTTCGCGCTCACCAGGGAGTCGGTGGCCTTCCGGATCTGGTCGAAGTAGTGGCCCTCGATCTTCGCCAGCAACATCTGGATCAGCTCCTCCACGTCGTCGCCTCCGGCCTCCGCCTTCGCCTGGAGCGCGATCCGCCCCTCCTCGAAGAGGAGTTGGATCTCCTCCTGGAGGATCTGATAGCGGTGGATCTCATCCCGCAGGCTCAGGTCCACCGGGTCGTTGTGCATCTCCTCGACCCGCTGGAGCACCTTGCTCTTGAACACCTTGCTGTACCGACCGTGCTTGAGCTTCGCGCCGGGGTTGGTGCCGCCGTGCATCCTGCACCGCTTCTTCCCGGTAATCGGCCGCTGCTGACAGCGGCCACCGGCTCGCGTCTTGGCGCCACATACTCCGTTCGGGGTGCTCCGCACCGATGTAGTTTTCTTGCTGCTCATGGCTCTACCTCCAGGGATGAATTACGCATGGGGTTACGAAGTGAGGCTCTGCGCCCAGTTTTGTGCTTGCTCTTCTGTGAGGACCCCCTCCGCCACCGCCCGGAGGAGGAAGTTGAGGCGATCGGTGAGGGGGATCGCGCCGCCCCGGAGGAGGTCGCCGTCCCCCTCGGTGAGGTCGGCGAACAGCGCGGCCTCGCCCGGTGCGAACCGGGGCTTCAAGCACGCCCACCCGCTCCCATCGCGCACCCATCGTGCCGGCGGGCCAAGCCAGGCAGCGGACGACCCGTATGCCGTCACGTCGAGCGCCGCCTCGAAGGCATCCAAGGGGGTGGAGGGGGCGGCTCTTACGTCCTCCACCGTGGCGTCCGGGTCGAAGTACCGCTTCGCCCGGTACGCGGCGGCGAACGTCTCGCGTCGCGTTGCAGCCGGCAGGGCGCGGAGGGTGCGCTCTTCGTCGGTGGTGAACGTTGGCACCTCGGCCGATCGGGGTGAGCGGTCCCCCCGAGGGACGAGGCGCATCATCCCCGCCGGCGTGTCCAGGGTGAGACGGAGGCGGCGGGCGTCGATCTCCTCGGAGGTGAGGTGGGAAGCCTCCTCGGATGCAGGCGGTCCCGCCAACGCGGCGAGGATTGCCCGCTTCTGGTGACGCAGCTCCTCTACGAGGTCGGTGGGTAGCGGCTTGGGGGCTTTCACCGCCAGGCGATCTCCCTTGAGTGTGAGGGTGCCACCCGCCTCCGCCACGGTGGCAATCAGCTCTCGCGCGGTCACAGTGCGACCTCCCATGCATGACCCTCCTCGCTCTCCGATGGGATGAAGTCGGAGTCAGTCGGCGGCGGTGGCCCCTCCATGGGAGCGCCGATGTACTCCACACCCCCTTCGTCCCCGCCATCCCCCTTTCTATCCGCTACTCCGCTACTTCCTTTTGTTTTCAATGTGTTAGGGTTATTTCTATCCGCTACTCCACCCCCCCCAGTAGCGGATAGAAAACCACCTAACTCGTTGTTTTTATTACGAAGTAGCGGAGTAGCGGATGGAGTAGGGGGGGTCCTGGGGAGATACCTATCCCACGCCTCAATGAACTGCTCGCGCGCGTATCCCTTGGGGCGCTTCTCGCCGATTGCCAGGTTTTTGCTTTTGATGCCGTAGGCCTTCAACTTGGCGGCCAGTTGGCGGGGCGTGAGGGCGATTCCACCCCGTCCGTAGCGTGCCCATCGCAGCTCCCGGTCTGCGGTGAGCTTTCCGATCAGCTCGGCGGTGGAGAGATGGTCCACCGGCCCCCACACCACCTTGATGTCGCACAACAGCTCCACCCCCACCGACAACGCGGCGGGCTCGGCGTCGTAGAGCTTGCGAGCCGCGTCGCGTGCGAGCCGCGGCCAGTCCCCCCCGGCCGCGTCGGCAATCGCCAGCAGCGGTTCGAAATTGTCTTGCGCGCGGTCGTGGAGTTCCTCGGGAAGGACGGGGCGGGCGTGGCGGACCGTCGAACGATGATCCTCGGCGAACCGGGCGAGCTTCGCTCGGAGGGTGTCGAACAGCTCCGGCTCGGCGTAGCGCAATCGCTCCACCCGGTCGGTGGGGAGCTTGCGGCGCAGCTCCAGCGGGAGGGCGCGGTCGGCGACGGTAGCCGGCAGGGTGCCGATCGCGGCAAGGGCCTTCGCTCCCCAGGTGGAAAACCGCTTGGGAGTGAGATCCTCGCCGTCGCAGCGGATTACAAAAGCGGTGGCCCGCGTGTGGCCGGAGTTGAGCACGCCACGCAGTTCCTCGTTGTCCTTGAGAAACGAGTCCGCCTCGTCAATCAACAGGGTGGGCGACCATGCTTCGATGGAGCGGAAGAGAGCCGGTGGCGAAATGTTCGACGCAGCGAGCGGACGAAACGACAACCTGCTCAACAGGGTGAGCAACACCGTCTTGCCGCACCGCTTCTCGGGCGAGGTAATGGCGGCGATGGGCGCCACCCCCACCACGTCGACCAACCACGTCATGACCAGCCACAACGCAGCGGCGCGCGTCACCTCGGCGGCGCACACGACGAACCGGCGGACCGTGGCGGTGATCTCGTCGAGGAGTTCGGCGCCGTCCACAGGGTCGGGCCACGGCTCCACCTCGGCAAATCCCATGGCGTCCGTGGCCTCGGCCGGCTCCGGCCGGGCCTGTTTCACCAGGGCGTCCAGAGTGCCCAGTCGCACCCCCAGCGCTTCCGCCTCCTTCTCGCGGCATCGGTCGTACTCAATCGGCGAGAGGGCAGCGAGCCGGGTGATAACCTGGCCCTCGGCGTCGGCATCCTCCGGCGGTGCCCACTTCCCAGCCTCCGTGATCGCGCGACGCACCGCCTCGGCGCCGTCCGTATTGAGGGCGTCGAGCCAGTCGATCGACTTTACACCCTCCGGGATCGGCCCAGGAGGGAGGACGACCTGCACCACCCGTCCTTCCCCGTGAAGGCGCGCGGCCAGCTTCGCGGCGGCCTCCTGGCCGGCCTTGGAGCGGTCGAGGTCGGCGCCGATCACCACCTCCTTGATCTCCATGGGGATCACCACCGCCGCCATGCCGGAGGCGGAAACGGCAGCCCAGGTGGGCCAGCCGGTGGCCTCCCTCACGGCGAGGGCGGTCTCCACCCCCTCGGCGATTACCAGCGGCTCGCCCTTGCGGGGCTCGTCGAGGCGCACCGCGCCACCCTGAATGCTCCCCAGCGCCTTCTTGGTGGGCGATACAGGCGCCTTCCCGGAGCCGTCCGGGTCAAGGTAGATCCGCTGAACACCGCAGGGCTCACCCATGGCGTCCACTGCCATGGCGACCAAGGCGGGGAATCGCCCTACCTCCCGGCGGTCCTCGTAGTAGGCCAGCTCCAGGTGGCACCGCAGGGCGGCGGGCGCCGGGTTGGGCACCTTCAACCCCCTGGCCCCCAGGTAGTGGCGGGCCGGGGCAGCGTCCGGGGCGTCGAGGGCGAGGGCTTCGCCCCACGTCTTGCGGGCAGCGGGCCACCCCCTCGCCGGCGGCTTTGCCTTGCCGGCCGGTGGGCCTGCGGCCGGCCCGTATACACATCTCCGAGCCCCCGCGACCCCTTACCATCTCCGATGCCGT
>CAZRGD010000253.1:0-4434 GCA_964599505.1 uncultured Nitrospirota bacterium
CCCCTAGCCCCTAGGGGAGGCCGAAGGCCCCCCTACCCCCTGCGCACCGCGCCCTCGGCGCTGCGCGCCCCGTGGCACTTCTTGTACTTCTTGCCCGAGCCGCACGGGCAGGGGTCGTTGCGGCCGACCTTGACCTGGTTGCGGACCGGCTCGCGGCGCGCCGGCTCCTCGCCCTCGCCGCGGCTGTACTTCATGCGGCCTGGCTCCTTCGGCGTGGGGATCGCGGGGGGGATGATCGGGGTGCCGTCGGTGGCCGCGGGACGCTCCGAGGGGAGGCCGGGGCGCTGGTTGGGCGGCGGCTCCATGCGGATCTGGAGGTGAAAGAGGGCGCGCACGACCTCGTCCTTGATCCGGTCGGTCATCGCCTCGAAGAGCTTGAACCCCTCCTTCTTGTACTCGATCAGGGGGTCGCGCTGGCCGTAGCCTTGCAGGCCGATCCCCTCCTTCACGTGGTCCATGATCAGGAGGTGGTCCTTCCAGAAGCCGTCGAGGTACTGGAGCATGACCATCTTCTGGAGTTGGGCGGCGTTCTCCGGACCGATGAGGTTGCGCTTGTTGTTGAGCGCCTCCATCAGAGGCGCGAGGAGCGCCTGCTTGCGCTCTGCGTGGGCCATCTTCAGTAGCGGCGCGAGGTCGTCGAGGGGGATCTTGCCGAAGTCGGCGAGGAGCGCGGTGGCGAGCGGTTTCGGGTCCCAGTCGCGGGAGGTGTAGTTGGCGGGGAGGTGCTCGTCGAGATGCCGCTCCACCACCTCCTCCACCATGGCGTCGACGTCGTCGCCGATCCCCTCACCCTCGAGGATCTTGCGTCGCTGGGCGTAGATTACCTTGCGCTGCTGGTTGAGGACGTCGTCGTACTCTAAGAGGTGCTTGCGGATCTCGAAGTTGCGCGCTTCGACCTTCTTCTGGGCGTTCTCGATGGAGCGGGTGACCATCCGATTCTCGATCGGCTGCCCCTCCTCCATGCCGAGCTTCTTCATCAGCCCGGAGATGCGGTCGGAGCCGAAGATGCGCAGGAGGTCGTCCTCCAGCGACAGGTAGAAGCGCGACGACCCGGGGTCACCCTGGCGGCCGGAGCGGCCGCGGAGCTGGTTGTCGATCCGCCGGCTCTCGTGGCGCTCGGTGCCAAGGATGAAGAGGCCCCCGGCGGCCACCACCTTCTCCTTCTCCTCGGCACACTGCTTGCGGAACCGTTCGAGCTGGGCCTCGTGGCCCTCGGCGTCCTCACCGGGGTGGACCTTGGCGAGGAACTCGGGGTTACCACCAAGCATGATGTCGGTGCCACGGCCGGCCATGTTGGTGGCGATGGTCACCTGACCCAGACGCCCGGCCTGGGCGACGATCTCCGCCTCACGCTCGTGGTGCTTGGCGTTCAGGACGTTGTGGGGGATGGAGGCGCGCTTGAGCATGGCCGACAGACGCTCCGATTTTTCGATGGAGATGGTCCCGACCAGCACCGGCGTCCCCTTGGCGTGGAGCTCCTTCACCTCCTCGACGATCGCCTGCTCCTTCTCCTTCACCGTGCGGTAGACCGTGTCCGGATAGTCGGGGCGGATGAGGGGCCGGTTGGTGGGGATGGTGATCACCTCCAGGCCGTAGATCTGGCTGAACTCCTTGGCCTCGGTGTCGGCGGTGCCGGTCATCCCGGCGAGCTTGTCGTAGAGGCGGAAGTAGTTCTGGAAGGTGATCGAGGCCAGGGTCTGGTTCTCGTTGGCGACGGTGATCGCCTCCTTCGCCTCCAGCGCCTGATGCAGGCCGTCGGAGTACCGCCGGCCGGGCATCATCCGGCCGGTGAACTCGTCGACAATGACCACCTCGCCGTCGTTCACCACGTAGTCGACGTCACGGGTGAAGCAGACGTGGGCCTTCAACGCCTGGTTCACGTGGTGGACCAGCTCCATGTTCTCCGGGTCGTAGAGGTTCCCGTCGCCGGTGAGCATCCCCGCCTCGGCGAGCATCTTCTCGACCTTTTCCGTGCCGGCGTCGGTGAGGGCGACGGTGTTGTGCTCCTCGTCGTGGACGTAGTCGCCGGTCTCATCGCGGAGCTGGTGGCTGCCGGTGATTTCTTCGCCGATCACCTCGCCCTTTTCCAGCTTTGGGATGACCTCGTTGATGACGTAGTACTTGTCGGTAGATTCTTCGGTGGGGCCGGAGATGATCAGCGGGGTACGTGCCTCGTCGATGAGGATCGAGTCCACCTCGTCGACGATGGCGTAGGAGAAGGGGCGCTGGACGTACTGCGCGAGGTCGTACTTCATGTTGTCGCGCAGATAGTCGAAGCCGAGCTCGTTGTTGGTGCAGTAAGTAATATCCGCAGCGTACGCCTCTTTGCGCTCCTCGTCGGAGAGGCCGTGGAGGATCACCCCGACGCGCATGCCCAAAAACTCGTAGATCCGCCCCATCCACGCCGAGTCGCGGCTGGCGAGGTAGTCGTTCACCGTCACCACGTGGACGCCGCGGCCGGTGAGGGCGTTGAGGTAGACCGGCAGGGTCGCCACCAGGGTCTTGCCTTCGCCGGTCTTCATCTCGGCGATGTTCCCCTGGTGCAGGACCATGCCGCCGATGAGCTGGACGTCGAAGTGGCGCATCCCGAGGACCCGCTTGCCCGCCTCGCGGACCACCGCGAACGCCTCAGGCAGGAGGTCGTCGAGGGTCTCGCCGTCGCGCAGGCGGGCCCGGAATGCCTCGGTCTTCGCCTGTAGCTCGGTGTCGGTGAGGGGCTCGATCTCCGGCTCGAGGTCGTTGATCCGCTCCACCTGCGGCCACAGGCGGCGGACGAAGCGCTCGTTGTGAGTACCGAAGAGCTTGGTGAAGATTGTTGAGAACATAGGCGTCGCAGAGAGCGGCAGCGAAAGGGCGGCACTCTACCACACGGACCCTCGTAGACGGACCGTGCGGATCGTGAGCAGGCTACTCGCGCATGTAGTCCATCGGGTTGCGGTGGACTCCGGCGACCCGCACCTCGTAGTGGACGTGGGGGCCGGTGGAGCGGCCGGTGGAGCCCATGTAGGCGATGACGTCCCCGCGCCGCACCGGATCGCCGGGCTCGACGATTACCTGCGCAAGGTGGCCGTAGAGGGTCTCCACCGTGTTGCCGTGATCGAGGAGAACGAAGTGGCCGTAACCACCGCGATCCCACGTCACCTTCGCCACCTCGCCGTCGGCACTGGCGACGATTGGGGTGCCGAAGCGGCCGGCGATATCCACCCCCTCATGCATCTTCCAACGGTGGGTATAGGGGTCGATGCGGCGACCGAAGGGGGAGGCGATCCAGCCGCGGGCGGGGCGAATGGAGGGACGCGTGGCCATCAGTTCCTGACGTCCTTCCAAGAGGCGGGTGAGCTCGACGAAGCTCTTTCCCTGACGTTCGACCTCCTCTGCCGCCGCGTCGGTCGCCTGCGCAAGGTTGTCGAGGCGGTGGGTCAGCGACGTCGCCCCCGCGGACGGTGAGGGCGACAGGCCGCCGAGACCAAAAAACTGACCGTTGATCGACGGCGGGCGGTTGTCGGCGACGACCCGTAGCCGGTCGTTGAGGCGCCGGACCTGGGCGAGCTCGTCGTTGAGTCGGCCGTAGAGGTAGCGAGACCCCTGGTATCCCTCCTCCACCGTCGCCAGCTTCGCGCTCACACGGCGGTTTTGCCCGACGAGCGCGACCGTCACCGCCGCCAGCAGGACGCAGGTGGGGACCAGAGCAGCGAGGGCGATCAGGAGGGGCCGGGGAAGGTGGGCGACGCGCACCGCACCATCCCCTCGGTGGACCTGAAGCCGGAATTCCAGACGAGGCATACTATTCGGTTCTCAGAGAGGCCGGCGGTCTGTATCACGCAGGGGGAGACGGGTCAAACTAGCGGGCCTGCGAGCCTGCCGAATTTTGCCCCCCCGCACCCTTCAACCTCACTTGATCGGCTTCCCCTCACGGGAGGCATAACCCCTATGAATCACGCAGTCATCTTCGACTTCAACGGTGTCCTCCTCGACGACGAGCGGATTCACCTGGCCCTGTTCAACGAGGCGCTTGCCCCCCTCGGCTATGGACTCTCCGAGGCGGAATATTTCGACCGCTACGTCGGCTTCGACGATGCCGACTGCTTCCGCCACGCGGTGGTGGACCGCGGGGGGGAGATCGCGGACGACGAGGTGGGACGGCTCATCGACGAGAAGGCGGCGCGCTACCTCGCACGCATGGCGCAAGACCCCCCCCTCTTTCCGGCGGCGGCGGCGGTCGTCCGCGGCCTCGCCCGCCACCACCGCCTCGCGATCTGCTCCGGCGCCCTGCGCCAGGAGGTGGTGGGTGTGCTCGCCCCCGCTGCGCTCACCCACTGCTTCGCCGTCCTGGTGGCGGCGGCGCACGTCGCCCCCGGCCCACCGGCCCCCGCCGGGTACGTGGCCCCCCCCCCCGCCACACACCGACCGGCAACCCCCCTCTGTAGCGCCACT
>CAZRGD010000254.1:0-4411 GCA_964599505.1 uncultured Nitrospirota bacterium
CTCTGCCGACCCTACGGTCAGGTGCCACATCTTGTTTCCGCTGATCCGCAGAGGCGCAGAGGCGCAGAGAGGGGAGGTCGCGGCTCAGGCGTCTCGGCCCGAGCCCTGCCTTGCCGCTCCGTCACCGCCGGTGCGATCCTCCGCGTCGCTGACCGCTGAAAGCCAGAGATGCGCCTCCCGTTCACCAAGATGCACGGCCTCGGCAACGACTTCGTCGTCCTCGACGGGGTGTCGCGCCCGCTGCCGGAGATCGCGCCGCAGGCGCGCTTCCTGTGCGACCGGCGGTTCGGGATCGGCTGTGACCAGCTCCTGGTGGTCCTGCCCGCCGGTGATTCCACCTGCGACCTGCGGATGCAGATCTTCAATGCCGACGGCTCGGAGGTGGAGATGTGCGGCAACGGCATCCGCTGCTTTGCCCGCTTTGTGGTCGAGCGCCACCTCACAACCAAGGAGGAGATCCGGGTGGAGACCGGCGCCGGGGTGATCATCCCGCGCCTGGAGGGCGAGTTGGTGCGTGTCGACATGGGGCGCCCCCGCCTCGCCGGCCCGGAGATCCCGGTGGCCTCCGACGAGGCGGTGGTGATCGCCCACCCCCTGGAGGTGGCGGGCGAGACGCGCCTCTTTACCTGCGTCTCCATGGGCAACCCCCACGGCGTCTGCTTCGTCGACCAGGTGGCCGACCTCGACCTCCCCCGCCTCGGCCCGGCCACGGAGCACCACCCCTTCTTTCCCCAGCGGGCGAACATCGAATTCGTGCAGGTGGACGCCCCGGACGAGGTGCGAGTGCGGGTGTGGGAGCGCGGCGCCGGCGAGACCCTGGCGTGCGGCACCGGCGCCTCGGCGGTGTGCGTCGCCGGCGTCCTGGAGGGGTGTACCGAGCGCAACATCACCGTCCACCTCCCGGGCGGCGATCTACAGCTCGCTTGGTCCGAGAGCGACGACCACGTCTACATGACCGGCCCTACCGCCGAGGTCTTCACCGGCGAGATCGAGCTGGGGTGACTTTTTTCGCTGCGCGAAAAAAGTATGGGGGTGGTGAAATGGCGGGCGGGTGCTGTGGAGCGCCATCGAGCCGCATCGTAGCTTGGGAGAGTGCACCGCGCCGGAAAAGTGGACGGCCAGCTCGCCCGCGGTGATACTCCGCGCTCCGTGGGGTGGAGCCAGGAGGAGCGTTGTGAAGAGTGAGTCGATCGTCGGTCTCGACATTGGAACGACGAAGATCTGTGTGGTCGTGGGTCACCTGACCGACGACGACGAGATCGAGATCGTCGGCTTCGGAACCCACCCCTCTACCGGCCTGCGCAAAGGGGTGGTGGTGAATATCGACGCCACCGTGGAGTCGATCGGCCGGGCGGTTGAGGAGGCGCAGATCATGGCCCAGGAGGAGATCACCCGCTGCTTTGTGGGGATCGCCGGCAGCCATATCAAGAGCTTCAACGCCCAGGGGGCGGTGCGGGTGGAGGGCGACGAGGTCTCCGAGTCGGACGTGGAGCGGGCCCTGGATGCGGCGCGCGCGGCGGTCACCATCCCGATGGATCGGGAGATCCTCCATGTGATCCCGCGCTCCTACATCGTTGACGACCAGGACGGGGTGGATAAGCCGGTGGGGATGTTTGGTCGCCGTCTGGAGGCGGAGGTCCATGTGGTCACCGGTGCGATGACCAGCGCCCAGAATCTGGTGAAGTCGTGCCACCGCGCCGGCCTGGAGGTGGCGGACATCGTCCTCGAGCCCCTCGCCTCCTCCGAGTCGGTTCTCACCCCGGAGGAGCAGGAGCTCGGCGTCGCCCTGATCGACTCGGGGGGCGGGACCACCGACCTGGCGATCTTTTATCGCAAGGGGGTGTGGTATACCTCGGTCATGCCCCTGGGGGGCAACGCCGTCACCTCGGATCTCTCCATCGGCCTGCGCACCCCGATGGCCGAGGCGGAGCGGATCAAGCGGCGCCACGGCTGTGCATGTTCCTCCATGGTCGACGAGGCGGAGATGATCGAGGTGCCGTCGGTGGGTGGACGGCCACCGCGGGAGCTCTCCCGTCAGATCCTCGCGGGGATCATCGAGCCGCGACAGAAGGAGATCTACGCCCTCCTGCGCGAGGACATCGAGCGTTCCGGCTACGGTAATTTCATCCCCGCCGGCGCGGTCCTTACCGGCGGGGCGTCGTGTATCGAGGGGGCGGAGGAGACCGCCGAGGCGATCTTCCAGATGCCGGTGCGCGTCGGCCGGCCCACCGGCGTGACCGGCCTGGTGGAGGTGGTCTCGAACCCGAGCTACGCCACCGGCGTGGGGCTGGTCCGGTACGGGGCGAAGGCGTCGAGTCAGGATGCCTATTTCCACCCCGACGAGGATGGCGATGGCTTTTTCAGCGGCCTGACCGCGCGGATGCGGAGCTGGTTCGAAAAAATCTTTTGACATTTTCTCGGGACCCTCGCATAAGAGAAGCGCGGTACTGTTTTTTCCCTCCTGTCCCTCCCCGGGACCCCTCCTCCGGGCCGTCCGGCCCACCGTTTCCCACCTGCTGTACGGCACTCCGCCACTCCTCCTCTCCTCTTTCCACCCTTCACCTGGTTACCCCGTGCGTCGCGCTGACGCGGATGTTGAACCTGGAGTGATGACGACGGCGTAGCGATACGCCCGTCATCGGCCGTGGTGATCCATCCAGGCAGTGCGCCCCTCGAGGTAAGGAGCACGGCCATGAACATCACCTTCGCCGAGGAATTCGACCCTGCCGCCATCATCAAGGTGGTTGGCTGCGGAGGGGGCGGCAACAACGCGCTCAATACGATGATCGCCACCGGGGTAAAGGGGGTCGGTTTCGTCGCCCTCAACACCGACAGCCAGGCGCTGCAGCGGTCGCAGTCAGAGAACCGCATCTCCATCGGCGAGACCGGGCTCGGTGCCGGCGCACGTCCCGATGTGGGACGCAATGCAGCGACCGCGGCCGCCGACGCGATCCGCGAGCACCTCTCCGGCGCCGACATGGTCTTCGTCACCGCCGGCATGGGCGGCGGCACCGGCACCGGCTCTGCGCCGATCGTCGCCCAGATCGCCAAGGAGGTCGGGGCGCTCACGGTAGCGGTGGTCACCAAGCCGTTCTTGTTTGAGGGCAAGCGGCGCATGCGGGTCGCCGAGTTGGGGCTCGACGAGCTGCGCTCGGTGGTGGACACGGTGATCGTCATCCCGAATCAGCGCCTCATCTCGGTGGCCGACGACGACCTCTCCTTCCTAGACGCCTTCAAGATGGCGGATGAGGTGCTCACCAACGCGGTGAACGGCATCTCCGAGCTGATCACCACCCCCGGTTACATCAACCTCGACTTTGCCGACGTCTCCACCGTGATGCGCGACATGGGCGGCGCGGTGATGGGCTCGGGCAGGGCGAGCGGTGAGAACCGGGCGACCGAGGCGGCCCTCAAGGCGATCTCCTCACCGCTCCTGGAGGACAGCTCCATCGACGGGGCGCGCGGGGTGCTGATCAATATCACCGGCGGCCCCGATCTCACCCTCAAGGAGGTGACCAGCGCCGCCACCCTGGTGGAGGAGGCGGCGGACGACGACGCGGAGATCATCTTCGGTTCCGTCCTCCACGACGACATGGAGGGTGAGATCCGGGTGACGGTGATTGCCACCGGCTTCAACAGCGGGCGTGAGGCGGCGGTGATGCCGCGCGAGGCGGCGGTAGAGACGATGCCGCTGCCGGAGCCGATGAAGAAGGTGGTAAACGGCGAGCCAATCTATACCGACACGACCACCGCCTTCGGCTCCCAGCGGCACCGCCCGGAGCCCGAGCATCCCACCGTCCCCGAGTCGAACCCGGCATGGCGCACCTTCCCGTCCGGCAAGGACCTCGACATCCCGACGTTCTTGCGCGATCAGCTCGACTAGGCGCATTTCTCACCGTGCAGGGCCGGGGGCGCCCCTCGGGGAGTCGCGTCGGTGGCGGACTGAGGTCGCGTGGTAGGCCGGGTGTGAGAAATGCGAGGTAGGGGGCTCGGGGGGAGGGGTGTCGCGGGTGCTCTGCCGCGGAACGGATGGAGCCGGGAAGGTAGGAGGGGGGACGCGGAGGGATTCTCCGGCAACGCCAGGGAAGCGCTCCTCGGTCTTGAAGGGAGGTCTCGCGCAGAGAGGATCAGCGGAAATAGCCGCAGAAGCCGGAAATCTGTAGGAGCGGGCTTGCCCGCGAACTCGGCGATACCCCGTACCCTTGGCGACAGCGCCGGTTCGCGAGCAAGCTCGCTCCTACAACAACCTTGTTTCCGCTGATCCTCGGAGAGGGGTGCACGCTTGGAAGGCGGGTCTCGCGCAGAGACGCCAAGACGCAGAGCCCCCGTTCTGACAGCCTGTCGGCGCAGGCAGCAACGCGCGGGTTCGATCTTGCCCGGCAGGGATGCACCATGAAGATCATGAAGGGTT
>CAZRGD010000255.1:0-4401 GCA_964599505.1 uncultured Nitrospirota bacterium
CCTCCCCCGATGGGGGCGGGAGCAGAATCGACTCCGCTGCGCGGAGGAGATTGATCTGGGGCCAAAGTCCGACAGACTCCTATCCGGTCGCTGCACACCGCCGGTGGAGCACCTCGGCCACACCCCATGCGGCGAGCAGAACGATGAGCCACCCCTCGCCGATGCGGGAGTAGAGGGTCGGCCCGAGGTCGCGTAGGGGGACGGTGGTGGTGAGGGTGGTGGTCTCGAACTGGGGCGCCTCGGTGAGGATGGCGCCGTCGACGTCGATCACCGCGGTAATCCCGGTGTTGGCGGCGCGCACCATGGGCAGGCGCTCCTCCACACAGCGGATCGCGGCAATGTACAGGTGCTGGCGTGGTGCCACCGAGTCCCCAAACCAGGCGTCGTTGGTGATGGTCGCCAGCATCGTCGCGCCGCCGCGCACGAAGTCGCGGATCAGCCCCGGGTAGGTGACCTCGAAGCAGATCGGGCACCCTACCCGCTCACCCGCCACCGGCAGAAGCGTCGGGCCGCTGCCGGGGCGGAAGTCGCCGATCTCGGCGGTGATCGAGCGGACGAAGGACAGAAGCCGGGCCAGAGGCACGTACTCGCCGAACGGGACGAGGTGGAGCTTGTCGTAGCGCCCCACCACCCCCGCCTTGGCGGTAAGGGCAAAGGCACTGTTGCGGTAGGTCTGCGTCTTCGGGTCACGCCACAGGCTGCCGAACAGGAGGTCGGCGCCGGTGCGCTGGCACACCTGGCGGAGGCGCGCGTCGAGGGCTGGGCTGTCCTGCAGGAGGTACGGGATCGCTGCCTCCGGCCAGACGATCAGCCGTGCTGCCCCAGCGCCGAGCTGCTCGCTCCTCCCCAGGTAGCGGCGGAGGATCTGTCGCCGCTGGGTCGGGTCCCACTTCTCCCCCTCCGGAATGTTGCCCTGGACGAGGGCGACCGGAAGCTCCCTGCGTATCGGTGTCGCACGGATCTCCGCGAGGCGAACCTCGCCGAAGGCTGCAACGGCGAGGAGGAGGGCGACCGCCGCGAGGAGCTGTGGCTGGAGGGTGTGGGGACGGCGGTCGGCGAGGTGGACGACGGTGGCCGCGACCGCCGCGTTCACCACCACCACCAGCCACGAAAGACCATAGACGCCGACGAGCTCGGCCACCTGGAGGATCGCCGGGGTGGTCACCTGGGTGTAGCCGAGGTGGGCCCAGCCGAAGCCGCCGAGGAGGTGAGTGCGGAGCCACTCCAACGCCACCCAGGCGGTGGCAAGCCACACGGTTGCGGTATGGCGGTGGCGCCGGACCACGCCGGGGGCGAGCGCCGCCCAGACCGCCGTGTAGCCGCCCATGTAGAGGGCCAGCAACAGGGCCGCCGCCGCCGCCAGCCAGACCGGCAGCGGCCCGTAGCGGGCCATCGTCCCCTCGACCCAGTAGACCGAGGCGAGGGCATAGAGGGTGCCGGTGACCAGGCCAAGCAACGCCGCGCGGCGCCGGCTGCCAGTGCGCACCGCGAGAAGCAGCGGTACCAGAGCCACCCAGGCGAGCCACGGATCAGGACGCGGCGGCAGGGCGAGGCCGAGGAGAACCCCACTTACCACCGCCATCACCACCGCCCCCGGGGTGCGCTCCCACAGGGGACGGGGCGAGACCACCACGGCGGTCTCCTCTCCCCTACCCTGCTGCATCTGCACCTGCCGTATCCGTCGACCCGTCTTCTTTCACCGCCTGCCACCGGGCCTCCCACTCCGCCGCGGTGAGGTCGTGGAGGTCGACGCTATCCGCAGTCGCCTGGCGCTCCAGGGCGGTGAAGCGGTCGACGAACTTGGCGTTCGAGCGTCGCAACGCCTGCTCCGCGTCGAGCCCCAGGTGGCGACCGGCGTTCACCACGGTAAAGAGGAGATCGCCGAACTCCATCTCCCGCTCCGCCGGATCACTGGTGGCGGCGAGCTCGGCGAGCTCCTCCTCCACCTTCTCCAGGACCCCTTCGAGGTCGGGCCAGTCGAAGCCGAGACGCACCACCCGCTCGGAGATCTGCAGGGCGCGCATGAGTGCCGGCATGGAGAGCGGGATGCCGTCGAAGCGCCCCTTGGCGGCCTTCGCCCCCTCCCCTCCCGCTGCCTCTCCCTTCGCCGCCCGCTCCTCCTCCTTGATCCGCTCCCAGTTGCGCAGCAGCTCCTCCGTGTCCGCCACCTCCTCATCGCCGAAGACGTGGGGGTGGCGACGGATCAGCTTGGCGCAGATTGCCTCGCTGACATCGTCGATCGAGAAGCTCCCCTCCTCCCGGCCCAGCTCGGCGAGGAAGACCACCTGCAGGAGCAGATCCCCAAGCTCCTCGGCGAGCTCCCCCCGGTCGCCCGCGTCGATCGCCTCCACCACCTCATACGCCTCTTCGATCACGAAGGCGCGCAGAGACTCGAAGGTCTGCTCCCGATCCCACGGACAGCCGCCCGGCGCGCGCAACCGCGCCATGATCGCGACCAGGTCTGCAAAGCTGTGGTGTGTCCCCGACATGGCCGCGCATCGTACGGGGAGGGGATCCGTTTCACCACGGGGGAGATAGCGGCCTCGGGCGCCAGCGCCCGGCATTGGAGGACACGGCCGGTTGATTTTGGAGGAGAGTGAAAGGACTCTTGGCGTGTGCTCGTGGCGTGTCGGCTCCTCATTGAGGCGGCCAACCGGCCACCATCGCGGTTCCGGACCACCGGTGACAAAGGGCAGGTAGGCGGAACCTGCCCAATCCCAACGACTGGAATGTCACCCTCGAGACCGCCCGCCTCCTGGAACACTGGTGCCACCACCGGTTCAGCTCAATCCGCCCCTTCTTCTGCCAGGTCGAGGCGGCCGAGACCGCCATCTGGCTTACCGAGGTCGCCCCCCACGCGGGCAAAGCCGGCAAAGAGTTCCTGACCCACCTCGCCAACGGCAATCCGAGTCCACGGGTCCGGGAACCGCCATCACCATCGCCTCCATCCTCTTCTGGGCCGTCAACTACACCGCGTGTGGGCTCCTGAAAGACGAGATGGCCTGCCTCTTTGGCCACGGCGACCACGACGAAACCCCCGGGACGCCGATCCCGTAGGCGTTGACCGGCCGTGTCCACCGGCCAAAACCACGAAGGGCACGAAGAGCGCGGAGGGGTGGAGGGGCCGGGGGGCAGGCGTCGCCGGTGCTGCAACGCAATGTCGACGTGGCCCGGAAGGCCGATACATAGATTGAGCCGCAAATGGGGCGCGAATGGTGGGCACCAGAAATCTAACGTCACCGGTGGGGACCACCGGCGTGCAACATGCTTGGAAGGCGATTTTTTAGCCACGGAATCCACGGAAGCACACGGTTGCGGCTTGGCAATGCCGTGAACTCTTGTAGGAGGAAAGCCTACCCTCGGACAAGTGTAGAAAGCGAGGAAGAGGGCGGTGGCGGTCGGAAGTCGGAGGCACCCATGAGTCACTGTGAAGTCTGGTAATGCGGATGGAGCCAAGGGGTGCCGGTTTGGGATAACAGGAAAGGAAGACATGGCCCGACACAGAGCGGAGTTTCGCCCATGACAAGCCGATTTTTCCGTTGCACACGAGAAGCACGCGGAGCGAGCCGGACCCCGTTCCTGCTCGAAACACCGCATTCGTGCTCTTCGTGTCCTTCGTGGTTTTGCCCCCAGCCGCTATCCTCCGGCGCCATGGAACGACTCCGACGATGGCTCGACGAGGTGGAGAGGCGACCGTACGGCGCCTACAAGCGGCTCGCCGGTCGCTACAGTTTCGACGGATTCACCCTCGCCATCGACCACGTCCAGAGTGACCCCTTCGCAGCGCCATCGAGGGTGACCCTGGAGCTCCCCATGACCACGGCGCGGCTGCCCGAGGGGTGGTGGTGCAACCCGGTGCGTCGCATCGCTCTGGAGGACTACCTCGCCCGCCGCGTGGCCACGGTGATCGCCCGGGTGGTGCGCGGCCACCGCGGCTCCGGCAGGAGCGGCGAGGTGGCGATCCTCGCCTGCGGCCAGGAGGTCCTGCGGCGCAACAGCGTCATTGTCACCCCCGAGGGGGTAGAGGCGCGGATCACCGTCGGCCTCCCGGCGGCGGGCCGCCGCTGTCTTGGACGCGAAGCGGCGGCGATCCTCCTCGATGAGCTCCCGGTGGTCGCCCGTGAGGCGCTCACCGCCGCCGCCCTGGATCGGGAGGCGGTGGAGCACCACCTCGACACGGTGGAGGACCACCAAGCGCTCCAAGCGTGGCTGACGGCGGAACGGCTCGTCGCCTTTATCGCCGACGGCTCCCTCCTGCCACGCGCTTCAGGTATCGACGACCACCCCCTCGGTTCGGGCGCCCTCCCCTTCCGCACCCCCGACACCCTCCCCTTATCCCCCTCCGCCCACCCCGACGAAACCACTGATCAGAACCACACGGTCAGACTCTAACATAACAAA
>CAZRGD010000256.1:0-4374 GCA_964599505.1 uncultured Nitrospirota bacterium
AATCGGCTCGCCGCCTTGCATAAGGACCTGACTCGACGCCCTCGGTGCTCGAAGGTTTACAGAATCTAGGTTTAACGATCGTGTTCGACTCCTCCACCGCCGGCGCAGGAGGGGCGACGGGGCGGCGGCAGACCGGTGCGCGCAGGCGGGCGAGGCGCGCCGAGTCCACCCCGAGCCGCTCGCCGAGCAGCAGGAGCTGGTTGCGCACCATGGTCCGCAGGACGCCGTCGCGCCGGCAGCGACGCACCGAGGTGGGTAGCGTGTACGGCAGACAGACGACCCGGCCGGCCACGCGCGCGGCGCGCACGAGGTGGAGATCCTCGAACAGCGGCTCCTCGCGATAGCCGCCAAGGGCCTGGAAGGCGGCGCGGCGGAGGAAGAGCCCCTGGTCGCCGTACGGCAGGGAAAAGAGCCGGCAGCGGAGGCGGACCCCCGCCTCCACCAGGCGGTAGCGCAGTCGGCGCGAGTCGAGAGCGAAGCGGAAGACGCCGAGGGTGGCGGACTCGTCCGCGAGGCAACGGCGAATCGCCGACGCCGCGCCGGCAGGGGGGACGCAGTCGGCATGGAGGAACCAGAGGTCGTCACCGGTGGCCACGCGGGCGCCCGCGTTCATCTGGCGACCGCGTCCGGCCTCGGACTCCACCACCCGCACGCCGGGGAAGCGGGCCGCGACCTCGCGGGTCCGGTCGGTGGAGCCGCCGTCGGCGACCACCACCTCGATCGGCCCGGCCTGGCGGGCGAGGGCGGTGAGACAGGCAGGGAGCCGCCCCTCCTCGTTGAGGGTGGGGATGATCACCGACAGGGTCGGCGGCGGCTCGGGCAGGGTCGCCTCGCGCCGTACCCGCCACGGGGTGGTGAGGATCTTGTGGGCGGCGCCGAGGGTGCCGCGCACCGTGCCGCTCACCTTCGACCGGCCGGTACGCCGCCGGCAACGAACCGGGACCTCCTCCACCCGCAGGCCGGCGCGTGCGGCGCGGCACTGCATCTCCACGGTCCAGCCGTAGTCCGGGTCCGCCATGCCGAGGCGCGCCAGGGCGGCGGCTCGGACGGCGCGGAAGGGGCCGACGTCGGTGGGATAGACACCGTAGAGGCGTCCGATCAGCCAACAGGCGAGGCGGTTGCCCCCGCGGGCGTGGGGCGCCAGCCCGCCCGGCTCGCATCGGCCGAGGGTGCGCGAGCCGATCACCAGATCAGCGCGACCGTCGACGATCGGTGCCACCACCGCATCGAGGTCAGCCGGGTCTCCGCTGCCGTCACCGTCGAGGAAGCAGATGACCTCGGGATCGCGCAGGGCCGCGATCCCGGCGAGGCAGGCGCTGCCATAGCCGCGCCGCCCCTCGGTCACCACCTCCCCACCGTGGGCGACCGCCACCGCGGCGGTGGCGTCGACGGAGCCGTTGTCCACCACCACCACCTGGGCGAGACGCGACCACGGCAGGGCGTCGAGGACGCCACCAATCGCCGCCGCCTCGTCGAGGACCGGGATCACCACCGCAATACGCGAAGGGGCTGCTTCACCCTCCATTTAGGCTCCAGTCGTACTTGAAATAGTCGATCCGCGGACCATCCTTCTGCGCGGCGAGACGCCTGCGGGTCTCCGGTGGAAGGTAGGGGTCGATGAAGGCCATCACGGTCTGGCCGCGCTCGAAGTCGGGACGAAACCACTTGAAGATGGCGGAAAGATACAGCTTGTCGCCATCACCGAAGAGCCCCCGCTCGTGCACCACCCGCGCCCCCTTCGTGGGATGGGCGAGGAAGCGCCGGCAGGCGGCGTCGAGCTGGGCATCGAGACGGGCGGGGACGTACGCCTCGGAGGCAAGATCGGGGCACGACTTGGAGGCGCAGTTGATCGCGAAGTGGATGCGCGGCTCGTGGAACTTGGCGCGCAGGATCTTGTTCTCGATCTCGTCCAGAGAGTATCGCTTGCCCCCCACGGTCCAGTCGCGCAGCTTCCACCGTCGCGGGATCTCCTTGATCGAGCGGATCCGCGGGTAGCGGCGGAGGATCAGCTTCATGGTGAAGGCGTTGTAGCCGTTGATCCAGAGGGCGAGACGCTGGGAACGGTTGAGGCGCTCCGGGCGGATCACCGCAAGGAGGGCGAGGTAGCGGTCGAGCTGCGCCTCGTGCGCCTGCATGCAGGCGTAGTCCACCACCCCGTCGTGGACGAAGGAGCGCAGCAGACCATCCCACGGCGCGTGAATCCCGGCGCCCACCGCCGGCGGCTGGAGCGGCAAGTCACAGGTCGACGCCGCCTGTGCGATGGAGGCGAAGAGCAAGAAGAGCAGGGCCGCGAATGGACGCAGATGGACGCGAATGGGACGGCGTCGATGTGGCTCGGTCGGGGGAACGTGGCTGACCGTCTTCAACGCAAAGAGGATCAGCGGAAATAGCAATGGAGGTCGAGATGGCACCGTCCGTAGGGCGGGCTTCAGCCCGCCGAGCACCGTAACTTCTGGAGATGACGGCGTCGGTCGGTCTC
Source organism: uncultured Nitrospirota bacterium (assembly GCA_964599505.1). Classification (GTDB taxonomy): domain Bacteria; phylum CG2-30-53-67; class CG2-30-53-67; order CG2-30-70-394; family CG2-30-70-394; genus CG2-30-70-394. The sequence goes on from CAZRGD010000256.1 coordinate 2,480, forward strand.
TGCCGACCCTACGGTCTGGTATCACATCTTGTTTCCGCTGATCCTCAAAGGCGCAGAGGCACAAAGGCGCAAAGGGGCTTGTGGACGTCTCGACCATCGGTGACGTCCGTCGTCTCCGCGGAGATGGCTCGTTTGCGAGGGAGTGGAGGAAAGCAGCCGAACCCACCTGCCCCCAACGCCCCCGTGGTGAAGCGCCTTCCAGGCCACGCCGGAACCCGTTCCATGCCACCGGAGACTCCACCGTGTGGGCGCTCCACCCCTTTGCGCCTTCGTGCCTTTGCGTCTGATATGGAGGGGGACGCCACGCGCCCCCCTCGCCGGCCGGCACAGGTCCGGCCGGCTTCACCCCCCGTGGCTGGAGGGCTGAGGCCCTCCAGAAGACCGCGTGGCGCGTCCCGCGCCATACGGTCTTTGCGTTGAAAAACGACATCTCTTCGATCTCCCGGAGTTACCGTGTCCACGCCAGCCAGCGCGCCATCCAGCGGGCGACGCGGGGGGTGAGGCGGGTGCGGTTGTAGGCGTCGCCAAGGCGCTTGAGGGCCTCGGCCTGGGTTGGGTAGGGGTGGATCACCTTGGCCAGGGTCGAGAGGCCGGCGCCGGCGACCATCAGGGCGGTCACCTCGCTGATCATCTCGCCGGCGTGGCGCGCCACCACCGTGGCACCGAGGATGCGGTCCGTCCCCTGCTCCACCACCACGCGCGCGTAGCCGCCGGCCTCGCCGTCGAGGATGGCGCGGTCCACCTCTTCCAAGGGCTGAGTGAAGGTGGAGGTCTTGAGGCCGCGCCCCTTGGCCTCCTCTTCGTCGAGCCCCACGTGGGCGACCTCGGGGTCGGTGTAGATGGACCACGGCACCACCAAACTGCTGTTCTTCGCCCTGCCCTTGAACAGGGCGTTCTGGAGAACGATGCGCGCCTGGGCGTCGGCGGTGTGGGTGAACTTGAACGCCGAGCAGATGTCGCCGGCGGCGAAGATGCGCCGGTTGGCGGTGCGCAGGTGGTCGTCGACGTGAACCCCGCGGCGGGTGTCGTACTTCACCCCCGCCGCCTCCAGGCCGAGCCCCTCAACGTTCGGCGCACGACCCACCCCCACGAGAATGTCGTCGACCACCACCGTCTCGGCGATGCCGTCGACGATGATATGGACCTCTTTACCGCCGTCGCCCGTAGCCACTGTGTCGATCTTCACCCCGGTGATAATCCGCACCCCGTCCTTCACCATTGACTCGTGGAGCAGCGCCGCCGCCTCCGCTTCGGCACGGGGCAGGATCCGCCCGCCCACCTCCAGCAGGGTCACGCTGGAGCCAAAGCGGGCAAAGGACTGGGCGAGCTCGCAGCCGATCGGGCCGGCGCCGATCACCGCCAACCGCGGCGGCAGCTCGGTGAGGGAGAAGACCGACTCGTTGGTGAGGAAGCCTGCCTCGGCAAGCCCCGGGATCGGCAGGGCGATCGCACGCGCGCCGGTGGCGATGCACGCATTGGCGAAACGCAGGGTTGAGCCGCCCACATCCACCGTGTCCGGGCCGGTAAACTGCGCCTGGCCGAGGAAGACATCGATCCCGAGCTCGCGAAAGCGACGCGCGGAGTCGTGGTGGCTGATGGAGGCGCGCAGGCGACGCATGCGCGCCATGGCAGCGGCGAAGTCGACTCGCACCGGCCCATCGACCTCGACGCCGAAGGTGGCGGCATCACGCACGTCGGCGGCGGCACGGGCGGCGCGGATGATCCCCTTGGAGGGGACACAGCCGTAGTTGAGGCAGTCGCCGCCCATCCGGCCACGCTCGATCAGGGCGACCCGTGCCCCGACCCCCCCGCCGCCCGCCGCACCCACCACCCCCCCCACCCTCCCGCGTACCCAGCTCCCGCCCCCCACCCCCCACACGCGCCCACCTGCGCAG
>CAZRGD010000257.1:0-4360 GCA_964599505.1 uncultured Nitrospirota bacterium
CACCTTGCCGTTGACCTGGCAGACCAGCTCGATGGTCTCCTCCTTCGCCTGGGCCTCGTCGAAGCTCGGCCACGGTGTCGCGTAGAGAGGCTCCGAGTGGCCGAGGGCTGCCCACAGCTCCTCGGTGATGTGGGGGGCGAAGGGGTTGAGGAGGTGGACGATCCCCTCGACCGCCGCCCGCGCTACCGCCGTCTCCACCGCGTCGCCCGCAAGATACGCCTGCAAGGCGTTGGCGAGCTCCATGGTCGCGGCGATGGCGGTGTTGAAATGGAACTGCTGGTCACAGTCGCGGCTCACCTTGCGGATCGTCTGGTGGAGACGGCGGGTCAGCGCCCGTCCCGCCTCGCCCTCCCCCGTACCCCCGTCGGGCAGCGCCACCACCTGTCGCACCAGCCGCCAGACCCGGCCGAGGAAGCGGTAACACCCCTCCACCCCCTCCTCGTTCCACTCCAGGTCGCGCTCCGGCGGCGCGGCAAACAGCGAGAAGAGGCGGGCGGTGTCGGCGCCGTACCGGTCGATGAGGGCGTCCGGGTCGACGACGTTCTTCTTCGACTTCGACATCTTCGTCACCCGGCCCCGCTCCGCCTCCGCCCCGCAGCGCGTGCACCGCCCCTCGTCTACCTCCTCCGGCAGGAGCCAGCCGTGCTCCCCGCACCGCCACGTCTCCTTGCACACCATCCCCTGGGTGAGGAGCCGCTCGAAGGGCTCGTCCACCCCCACGTGGCCGAGGTCGCGCAGGACCTTGGTGAAGAAGCGGGCGTAGAGCAGGTGCAGGACCGCGTGCTCGATGCCGCCGATGTACTGGTCGACCCCCATCCACGAGTCCACCTCGTCGCGGTCGAACGGGCCGCGGGCGAGCTCCTCGGGGGTGAAGCGCAGCGCCTCACCGGTGGCATCCGCTCGCGGATCGGGGGAGGCGTAGCGGAGGAAGTACCACGACGACTCGACGAAGGTGTCGAAGGTGTCGGTCTCGCGCCGCGCCGGACCACCGCACTTCGGGCAGGTGGTGTGGACGAAGCTCTCGGAGGCGGCCAGGGGCGAGCCCCCCGCGCCGGTGAGGGCGACGTCCTCGGGCAGCAGGACCGGGAGCTGGTCGGGCGGCACCGTCTGCATGCCACAGGTGTCGCAGTAGACCACCGGGATCGGCGTCCCCCAGTACCGCTGGCGTGATACCCCCCAGTCGCGCAGGCGGTAGGTGACCTCCGCCCGCCCCTGGCCGGTCTCCGCCAGCCAGCGGGTGACCGCGCCCTTCCCCTCGGTCGAGTCGAGGCCGTCGCACTCGCCGGAGCCCGCCATGACGCCGGGCTCCTCGTACGCCCCCTCCATGGTGGTCGGGTCCAGCGGGAGCCCGGCCTCGGGCCGCTCCGGGTCCGGGGGGAGGATCACCGGCCGGATGGGCAGGTCGTACTTGTGGGCGAAGTCGAAGTCGCGCTGGTCGTGGGCGGGGACGGCCATGACCGCGCCGGTGCCGTACCCCATGAGGACGAAGTTCGCCGCGTAGATGGGGACCGGCTCCGTGGCCCCTGGCGGCAGACAGTAGGCACCGGTGAAGACCCCCTCCTTCTCCGGCTCCGCCTCCTCGCGCCCTGTGGCCTCGGCGCGCTGGCGCGCCAGCCGCTCGCGCAGGGCCTCGACCGCCGGCCGCTGCGCCTCACTGACGATCTCCTCCACCAGCGGGTGCTCCGGGGCGATGGAGAGGAAGGTGACCCCGAAGAGGGTGTCGGGGCGGGTGGTGAAGACCTCGATCACCGCCTCGTGGTCCACCACCGGGAAGCGGATCCGCGCCCCCTCGGAGCGGCCGATCCAGTGGCGCTGCATGGTGCGCACCCGCTCGGGCCAGCCGTCGAGGCTATCGAGCCCGGCGAGGAGCTCCTCGGCGTAGTCGGTGATCCGCAGGAACCACTGATCGAGCGGCTTGAGCCGCACCGGCTCGCCACACCGCCAGCAGGCGCCGTCTTCCACCTGCTCGTTGGCCAGCACCGTGGCGCAGGTGTCACACCAGTTCACCTCGCCGTACCGCTTGTAGGCGATCCCCCGCTCGACCATCTGGGTGAAGAGGAGCTGCTCCCACCGATAGTAGGCCGGGTCGCAGGTGGCAAACTCGCGCTCCCACGGGATGGAGAGGCCGAGCTTGTCGAGCTGGCCGCGCATGTAGGCAATGTTGTCGCGCGTCCATTTGGCCGGGTGGATGTTGCGCTCGATGGCCGCGTTCTCCGCCGGCATCCCAAATGCGTCCCACCCCATCGGGTGGAGGACGTCGTACCCCTGGCGCCGCCGCAGCCGGGCAATCACGTCGCCGATGGCGTAGTTGCGCACGTGGCCCATGTGGATGCGCCCCGACGGGTAGGGAAACATCTCCAAGCAGTAGAACTTCTTGTGCGGTCTGCCCTCGGCCACCCGGAAGGCGGCGGACTCGCGCCACCGCTCCTGCCACCGCTGCTCCACCTGCTTCGGCTCGTACCGCTCGTCCACGGACCACCCCCACGAACTTGATTTAGAAGGCGCGGAGGCTACCACCTCGCCCCCCCGCCTTTCAGCCCTCCCCGCGCCCACCTCCCTCCCACCACCACCTACACTTGGGCCATGGCCACCCCTACCGCGACCACCCAAGCCGTCCCTGATACGGCGACGCTGCGGGCGCTCATCGGCCGCCACCTCGGCGCCGAGGCGGTCCCACGCCGTATCGCGGTGGTCTACGACACCACCGAGTTCTTCCAGATCGACTACAACGCGGTGGTCATCCTCGGCCCCACCCCGTACCTGATGCGCAACTACGAACGCGAGGGGCGGTTCGGCCTCGATGACGAGCCGAAGTACTGGGTGCGGCGCGCCGTCGACCTGACCACCGGCGCCACCCAGATCATCAAGCTGGTCTTCGAGGAGCGGATCGAGACGCGGCTGGGGACGATGACCATCGAGTGCGTGCGCTCTGCCGCGAAAGAGGCGGCGATCCTGGAGCTGGTGGGAGACCACCCGAGCTTCATGCACGGCCACTCGGTGGTCGACGCGGCCGGCAACGTGGTCAGGATCATCGACTACATCGCCGGCCCCCACCTCGACCGGGTCGTCGATCGCCTGTGCCGCGACCACGAGCGGTACTACTTCACCGAGCTGCCGGCGCTGCTCGACCGGTATCGCGATGTCACCCGGGCGATCCAGTTCCTCCACAACCGCGGCTTCCGCCACGGCGACATCCGCCGCGACCACATCATCCACGACCACGACTCGGGCCGCTGGCGGTGGATCGACTTCGACTACGACTACACCGGCGGCGCCAACCCCTTCGGCTACGACCTCTTCGGCCTCGGCAACGTCCTCTGCTTCCTGGTCGGTGGCGGCGACGTCACCCGCCACAGTCTCGCCGCCGCCTCCTCCCCGGCCCTGGCGCGACTGGCTCCCGAAGACATGAACATCGTCCTCGCCCACCGGGTCGCCAACCTGCAAAAGGTCTACCCCTACATCCACCCCACCCTGAGCCGGGTGCTGAGCCACTTCTCGGCCGGCGCCAACCTCTTTTATGAGACGACGGACGTCCTGCTGGAGGAGCTGGAAGAGGTGTCCTTCGAGTGACCCACCCGCCGGCCGGCGAGAGAGAGGAGCGAGCCATGACCGAGCCCACGACCTGCCCCGAGGTAAGCGACCGCCACCTCCTCCTCGCGGTCGACGGTTCCCCCTACGCCCGACACGCGGTCGACTTCGTCGGCGACCTCTTCGGGGGCCAGGGGGACTGCCGGATCACCCTCCTGCACGTGGTCCAACGGCCGGCGGCGGAGCAGCTCGCCGACCCGGCGGCGCTGGCGGCGTGGACCGAGGACCACACGGCAGCGGCGCAGACGATCCTCGACGAGGCGCGCGACAACCTCATGGCACACGGGATCCCGGCGGAGCGGATCGACACCCTGGTCGAGGTGATCGAGGTGGCGACGGTGGCCGACGCGATCATCGCCGCCCGCCAGCGGCTCGGCTGCTGCACCGTGGTGGTGGGCAGACGGAGGTTGTCGAAGCAGGAGGAGTTCCTCTACGGCTCCACCTCCAACCGCATCCTCCACGAGGCCCACGGCTGCGCGGTCCTGGTCGTCCAGTCCTAGGAGCCTGTCGGACTTTGGCCCGATCTACTGCGGAGAAGCGGATCTCGGCCCGGATCGGGCGCCGTTTTTCGTTGCATAGGCCCACTATGCGCCTCAAACGTCCCCCAATCCGGACTCGAGCCCGCTTCCCCTCGCGACGATCGCCAAAGTCCGACAGACTCCTAGGAGTCTGTCGGACTTTGGCTCCCAACAACGTCTTTCCGCGTCGCGGCGTCCGTTCGGCTCCCTCCCCCTTCGGGCTCACCCTGTCCCATAACTTTTTTGCTGAACAC
>CAZRGD010000258.1:0-4346 GCA_964599505.1 uncultured Nitrospirota bacterium
GCCGTGGGTGGGTCATGGGGGGGCGGCAGGAGAGCGGGGCAGTATAACCCCATGCGCGCCGCAGGGCTCGTCTTGCTCTGGAGCGCGAGCGCAACGAGCTTCCCCTGCGGCAGACGCTTGCGCCGACGCGCCACGTTCCCTAGCGTTCCCCTCCTCGCCGCCGATACGGCGTGGATTGAAAATCCCTCCCAGTGCAGGAGACCCCATGGCCGAGCGTTACCTCTTTACCTCCGAGTCCGTCACCGAGGGCCACCCCGACAAGGTGGCCGACCAGATCTCCGACGCCATCCTCGATACCCTGCTCGCGGATGATCCCCACTCGCACGTGGCGTGCGAGACCCTGGTGACCACCGGCATGGCCTTCGTCGCCGGCGAGATCACCACCACCGCCTACGCGGATGTGCCGAAGATCGTCCGCCGCACGATCCGCGACATCGGCTACACCTCGGCCCACTACGGCTTCGACTTCGAGACCTGCGCGGTAGTCACCTCGATCGACGAGCAGTCCCACGACATCGCCCAGGGGGTCGATCGCGATACCGAGGAGATGCAGGGGGCCGGCGACCAGGGGCTGATGTTCGGCTACGCCGCCGACGAGACCGACGAGCTCATGCCGATGCCGATCCACCTGGCGCATGAGGTGACTCGGCAGCTCGCCAAGGTGCGCAAGGACGGCGAGCTCGACTACCTCCGCCCGGACGGCAAATCGCAGGTGACCGTGGAGTACGACGACGGCAAGCCGGTGCGCGTCGACACGGTGGTGGTCTCCACCCAGCACGCCGACACGGTGACCCTGGCCCAGATTCGCGAGGACATGATCGAGCGGGTAATCAAGCCGGCGATCCCGCCGGAGCTGATCGACGACGAGCACATCGACTACCACATCAACCCCACCGGCCGCTTCGTGGTCGGCGGCCCCATGGGCGACTGCGGCCTCACCGGCCGGAAGATCATCGTCGATTCCTACGGCGGCGTCGGTCGCCACGGCGGCGGCGCCTTCTCCGGCAAGGACCCGTCGAAGGTCGACCGTTCGGGTGCCTACATGGCGCGCTACATCGCCAAGAACATCGTCGCCGCGAAGCTCGCCTCCCGCTGTGAGGTCCAGATTTCCTACGCCATCGGCATTGCCGAGCCCACCTCGGTCCTGGTGGACGGCTTCGGCACCGAGGAGGTGGAGCGCGCCACCCTGGAGCGGGCGGTGCGCGAGATCTTCGACCTCAAGCCGGCAGCGATGATCCACACCCTCGATCTCCTGCGCCCGATCTACCAGCCCACCGCCGCCTATGGCCACTTTGGCCGCCCGTGCGCGGAGGTCACCTGGGTCGACTACAACGACCACCACGACGGTCGCACGATCACCGGCCCCGGCTTCACCTGGGAGCGCACCGACCGGGTCGATGACCTGCGGACGGCGTGCAAGGTGTGAGGGGGGGCCTGCGGCCCGGGAACACAGCAACAGTAGAAAGGAGAAGGTAGGAAGTAGAAAGGGGGAGGACGGCCCTGCGGGCGGGATGAGATGACGATGGAAGTCACCATCAAGCGCGTCCTGGCACCCGGTAGGAGCGGTCTCCTGGCCGCGATCCGCGCCGCCGGGAGCCGGCTCCTGCCCCACCTCCGATCCCCGTGGCCCTCTCGAAACAATCCTCGCCGGCCGTAGGCCGGTACCACCCCCTTTCTACTGTCTACTTCCTACTTTCTACGCGAGCACAGCGAGCCCCTTCCTTCCCAACCACCACCCTCGACACCCCAAACTTTCCGAGAAACCACCATGACTACCCCAGCCACCACCACCGACTACAAAGTTGCCGACCTCTCCCTCGCCGGGTGGGGGCGCAAGGAGATCACCATCGCCGAGACCGAGATGCCCGGCCTCATGGCCCTGCGCGAGGAGTACGGGGAGAGCCGGCCGCTGGCCGGCGCCCGGATCGCCGGCTGCCTCCACATGACGATCCAGACCGCGGTCCTCATCGAGACCCTCACCGCCCTGGGTGCCGAGGTCCGGTGGTCCTCTTGCAACATCTTCTCCACCCAGGACCAGGCCGCCGCCGCCATCGCCGCCACCGGGGTGCCGGTCTTTGCCTGGAAGGGGGAGACGGAGGAGGAGTACGGGTGGTGTGTCGAGCAGACCATCACCGGCCCCGACGGCTGGCACCCGAACATGCTTCTCGATGACGGCGGCGACCTCACCCAGATCATGCACGACGACCACCCGGAGCTGCTGAAGGAGGTGCGGGGGCTCTCCGAGGAGACCACCACCGGCGTCCACCGCCTCTACGACATGGAGCGCACCGGCAAGCTCGCCGTCGCCGCCTTCAACGTCAACGACGCGGTCACCAAGTCGAAGTTCGACAACCTCTACGGCTGCCGCGAGTCGCTCCTCGACGGGATCAAGCGGGCGACCGACGTGATGATCGCCGGCAAGATCGCGGTGGTGTGCGGCTACGGCGACGTCGGCAAGGGGTGCGCCCAGTCCCTGCGCGGCGAGGGCGCCCGGGTCCTGATCACCGAGATCGACCCGATCTGCGCCCTCCAGGCCTCGATGGAGGGGTACGAGGTGACCACCATGGAGGCGGCGGCGAGCGAGGCCGACCTCTTCGTCACCGGCACCGGCTGCTGCAACGTCATCACCCGGGCCCACATGGAGCAGATGAAGGACCAGGCGATCGTCTGCAACATCGGCCACTTCGACTCGGAGATCGACGTCGCCGGGATCCGCGATTTGGAGTGGGACAACATCAAGCCGCAGGTCGACCACGTCATCCTCCCCTCGGGCAACCGGATCATCCTCCTCGCCGAGGGCAGGCTGGTGAACCTCGGCTGCGCCACCGGCCACCCGAGCTTCGTCATGTCCAACTCGTTCACCAACCAGGTCCTCGCCCAGATCGAGCTGTGGCAGAACCCGGACGCCTACGAGGCGAAGGTCTACACCCTGCCGAAGCGGCTCGACGAGAAGGTGGCGCGGCTGCACCTCCCCAAGCTCGGGGTGCGGCTCACCACCCTCACCGCCGAGCAGGCCGCCTACCTCGGCCTGCCGGTCGAGGGGCCGTACAAGCCGGAGTACTACCGCTATTAGATTCGGCTGCACCGAATCTAATCCCAGACCGACTTCAGCGAGTTGCTCGGGTTGTTCAACGCTCACGGCGTTGAGTACCTCGTTGTGGGCGCCTACGCCCTCGCCTTCCACGGGGTGCCGCGCTACACCGGCGATCTCGACCTGTGGATCCGGCCGGATGCGACCAACGCGGCCTCTGGCGCCGTCGCCCCGCACATAGAGGATCAGCGGAAATGGCCACAGAAGCCGAAAATCTGTAGGAGCGGGCTTGCCCGCGAACCCGGCGACACCCCGTACCCTCGGTGACAGCGCCGGTTCGCGAGCAAGCTCGCTCCTACAACAACCTTGTTTCCGCTGATCCTCATAGCGGCCGCACGCCGCCGCCGCCGGATCCATCGCCGGAGCGGAGAGTTCAGTGTCCACCGCCCGCTACCGCCCGCCCTCCTGGTGGAGCCGGTTGCCCATCTGCTGTCTTAGCTGCTCGCCCATCCGGCGCATCTGCTCCTCATCGAGCCGACCGGCCGGTGGCGTGGTGGAGCCGCCGGGGGGCATCCCGCCGAAGCTCGGTACCACCATGGGCCGGTAGCCGGTGGGGATCTTGAAGAGCTTGGGGTCCTGCTTGCCCACCTTGAGGTTCTTGTAATCCATGGTGACGTGGTGAGGGGCCCCCTCGCTGGTGTCGGTGGCCTCCATGCGTACCGGGATGTTGTCTTTGGTGAGCCACAGCAGCCCGCTCTCCCTGCCGCCGTGGTCGTTGTCGATCTCCACCCGATACTTGGTGGCCTTCACGCCGTTGACCCTCTCCTTGCCCAGCCGGGTCATCTTTAGGTTGGCGGTATCCCAGTCGGCGAACGGGTCGGGGTCATCCCCCTGGTCGATCCGCTGCTCCATGTACATCGACTGCTCCTTCATCAGGATCCAGATCACCCCCTTGTCACGGCGGGTGATGAGGACGCTGCGCCGACCCATCATCTCGATCTCACGGCGCTGCCTGTCCGGAGTCGCGTAGAGCCGGCCGGTGACGGTCATGGGGCCGCCCTGCCCCCCTTCATCGGTCTGCATCACCAGGTCGGCGGCGTACCCCACCGTGGGGCGGGGCAGCTTGTCGGCGCCGGCCGGCACCGACCCCAGGAGGGTGAGGCCGAGGGCTACGGAGAATCGCAGTAAGCGGTGCATGGTCTGCTCCCTATGCAAAGGTGTCTGTTCAGGAATACCTGCTTTCGGCGCCTGGCCTGGTCCTCCGCGAAATCCAGGAACATGACGACGATCCGGTTCAGCTCGGCGATTTCATCGT
>CAZRGD010000259.1:0-4335 GCA_964599505.1 uncultured Nitrospirota bacterium
GTCTGGGTCTCGCGGATGGACCGGAAGTTCCGGACGCTGAACTCGATGAGCATGCGACACTCCTCGTTAGCTCAGTTTTCCACCGATTATTTCGGATAAACTGTACCTATTTGCTAGAAACATGACCGTCGCGCCCATCTCGTCACCTTCGCCACATCAATGCCGCCCAGCGGCAGAGTGACCTCGGTGGACTCTTCATGACATACCACAGTGGATGGATCAGCAATGCGTTGACGCCTGCTGCGATGGCGTCGATACTATAGGTAATCCAGTTATCTGGAGGTGGATGGCATTGCCATCGAGGGAGCCCGCAAGGGCTCCTTTTTTTGTGGCTGCTCACGGCAACCACTTCCTGCCCCAACGGTCGATCTGCCCATGGGGGCTACGACGGTACTTGCTCGCCTCCAGGATCTTAGCGATCTGACCACCGAAGTTCGCCGGCAGGGCTTCGTTGTTTCTCCGCGCACGTGTCGCGCGGTAACTCGGATGGGCGATCAGGTCGGCGAGTTGCAATCCTGAAACGTTGGCAGCCTTGGGTTTGACCTTGAGCTGAGTGCTGGTGAGCCGTCTCTGCCACCGGTCGGCTGGGATGTAGTCGCTGCCCTCTGTGTAGAGGCGTGCGAAGGAGGTCTTTAGCCTCCGGTCCTCCTTCCCGCCACGTGACTCGGCCATCACGTCACCACACGACATTCTGTCTTGAAGCCAGAGCACGTACCGTTCCAAGAGCACCTCAAGGCAGTAGTGGTAGGGGTCGTATCGCCACACTTGGTATTGCTCTAGGTGGCGGAGCTTGTCGATCACGATGGTGATCGCCACATACTCCCACTGCTCCAAGAGTTGGAGGATCCTGGCATTGAATGCGCGCTCCACGAGCGGATCGCGCAGTGCAGCGAAAGGATACCTGCGGTTAACCAACTGCTTGCGGTGGAGAATGACCGGCTCGTCGGGATGATCCCCAAAAAACTCCCTCTTCAGCCGTTCCATCTCATCGTGCAGCACGTCGCGTACGTAGGCGAGGTCGATGATGACCCCCGTAAGGCTGAGGTAACGGTGGTTCGGGTCATGGGAGGATTTCAGGTCGGAGTTACCTACCTCGTCCACGTAGAGTCGGTACTTGGGCAGCCGCTTCACCTCGGCGTCTCCGCTCCGCGCAGCAGGTCGTCGAGGTTGAAGTTTATGCTCGTGACGCCGAAGTCGGGCTCCTGTTGGAAGGGGTGGCGCAGGTAGTACGGGCCGTCGGCGTGGCCGTCGTCCGCGAGGACGAGGGCGAGGATGAACCGCTCTGGCTGGTTCAGGGCGGCGAGGATCTCGTTCTTCGTGACGGTGACAGTGGTGGCGCCCTTCGCCCGGCCCTTCACCTCGATGAAGCGGACCTCACCGTCGCCGACGCGCGACTGGACATCCCAGCCGTACTTGGCGGCGGAGACATCCTCCGGCTCGTGGCCGAGGTCGCGCTCGGCCTGCATCACCGCCTCCATGGCGATCCGCTCGATCCGCGCGCGGGCCTCCGGGTCGGCCGACCACGGGGGGACGGACTTGCCGCTGCGCCGGTCGAGCCAACCCTGGGGGATGACCAGGGTGCCGCCCACAATGATGGGGGTGGAGGAGACGACGTGGCGTTGTTTTTCCAGCTCGGCGGTGCGCTGCTGGAGCCGCTCGGTCAGCTCCGTGGCGCGGCGGCGGGCATTCTCCGGCTGCATACGGGGCTGCTTGCCGGCGTCGGCCTGCTGCTTGAGCTGGAGGTAGCGGTGCATCCAGTGGTTGATCTCCTTCGTGAGGCGCTCCTGAACCGCGGCGAGGGTGGCGTCTACCAGCCGCTGGCGCCGTTCCTTCACCTCAGTGAGGTGGTCGGGGACGAGGGTTTTCACGGCGTGGGTGAGGGCCTGGGCTTCGAGGTTTCGCTGGAGCCACGGCTGGTCGAGGGCCTCTCCGAGGAGGGCGCGCTCGTCGTCGCTCGGGGACTCCCAGTCGAGGTAGGGGGCGTGGCCCCCCTGGGTGACGCCCCCCTGGGAGTCGATGAGGACGAACTGCATGCGCTGGGAGATCACCCGTTGGCGGCCGTGCTTGTCGTGGCCACCGTCGCGCACCGCGTGGTCGATGATGAAGAGGACGCGCGGCTCGGTCCCCTCGTCCGCGCGATCGATGAGCACGGTGCCCCGTTTGAGCAGCTCGCGGTGCTGCTCCAGGATGAGGTCGAGGGTGGCTCCATCAGCGGGTGGCCCGGCGCGATGAGGGAGGCGAGGGGCTTGCCGGGGGTGCGCACCTTCTCTTTGTCGAAGCAGACGCGCTCGTAGCGGCTGAGGACCGGCTGGCCACTGCCGATGGTGCGATCGCGGCTACGGATGGCGGCGGGGACGTGGGTGATCTCGAAGCGGCTGGCCTCGCGTGGCTTGAGGTTCCCCCCGAGGCGACGGAATGCTTCATCGAAGAAGGCGCGGATGAAGAAGGGCTGGAGCTTGAGGGCCTCGGCCTTCTCCATCTCCTCCTTGATCTCGAAGACCCGGCTGGTGTCCATGCTCTCCGTGGCCAGGGCGTTGCGCTTCAGGATGTCGCGCAGGTGGCCGGTGTCGAGGGAGGCGTCCACCACCTCGCGCACCCTCGCCTGGACCTCGGGGCTGTCGCCGTAGCGGATCGCCTCCAGGAGTAGCTCCTTGAGGGATTTGTCCTGGAAGACCTGGCCGAGGACATCGAAGACCTTGCCGCCCAGGGTGGCCCGCTCCTGCTCCAGCTTCTCAAAGAGGCGCTGGAAGACATCACCCTCGCGGGTCTCGCTGGCCACCAGGTTCCACAGGTGGCAGACCTCTTCTTGGCCGATGCGGTGGATGCGCCCGAACCGCTGCTCTAGGCGGTTGGGGTTCCACGGCAGGTCGTAGTTCACCATGAGGTTGGCGCGCTGGAGGTTGACGCCCTCGCCCGCGGCATCGGTGGCCAGGAGGATCTGGACCTCCTTGTCCTGGGTGAACCGCCCCTGAGCCTTGCGGCGCTCCTCGCGTTTGACGCCGCCGTGGATGGTGACGATGGCGTCGTCTCCGCCGAGGAGGCCGGAGATCCGGTCGTAGAGGTAGTTCAGGGTGTCGCGGTGCTCGGTGAAGATGATCAGCTTGCGGCGGGCACCGTAGCGGTCGACCATCTCCGGGTGGTCCTGGAGGAGCTTGGACAGCTCCTCCCATTTGCGGTCTTCCTCCGCCAGCCGCACCTCGCGCGCCTGGGCCACGAGATCGACGAGGGAGGCGATCTCCGCCTCCAGCTCGGCGATCGTTTGCGCGGCGGTGGCCTGGTCCGCAATCAGGTCCTCCAGCTCTTCGACCTCGCCCTCCGGGGCCTCGTCGAGGAAGTTCTCGACCTGCTCCTCGGTCATCTCCTTGGGCGTGCCCAGCTCCGAGAGGCCGCGCTTCTGGAGCTTCACCTCTTCGAGCATGCGCAGCAGCTTTTGGTGACGGCGTTGGAGGGATTGGTAGATCGCCTCGGGCGAGGAGGCGAGGCGCCGCTGGAGGATGGTGAGGGCAAAACCGACGGTGCCGCGCCGTTTGCCCTCCAGCGCCGCCGCACGGTTCATCTCGTTCACCACATACTCGGTCACTGCGTAGTAGAGCTTCGCCTCGCGCTCGGACAGCTTGTAGTTGATGGTGTGGGCGTGGCGTTCCGGGAAGAGCCGGGTACCGTCGAACTTCAGCAGCTCCTCCTTGACCATGCGCCGCATGAGGTCGCCGGTATCGACCTGGTGGGCACCATCCTGGAACTTGCCGTAGAACCGGTCCGAGTCAAGCAGCGCCATGAAGGCCTGGAAGTCCTCCTCCTTGCCGTTGTGCGGGGTGGCGGTCATCAACAGGAGGTGGCGGGTCAGGCGGCCGAGCTGCTCGCCGAGCTGGTACCGCTTGGTCCGCTTCATCTCGCGTCCGAACCAGTGAGCGGACATCTTGTGGGCCTCGTCCACCACGATGAGGTCCCAGTCGGTGGTGTCGAGCTTCGCCCGCAGGTCCTCGCCCCGGGAGAGCTGGTCGAGGCGAATGATGAGCAGGTGGTGCTCTTCGAAGGGGTTGCCGGAACGGGTGGCCTCCACCATCTCGCGGGAGAAGATGTCGAACTGGAGGCCGAACTTCTCGTCCAGCTCGTCCTGCCACTGTTCCACGAGGTTGCCGGGGGTGACGATGAGGCACCGTTTCACGTCGCCGCGTACCATCAGCTCGCGGATGTAGAGCCCCGCCATGATCGTCTTGCCCGCGCCGGGGTCATCCGCCAAGACAAAGCGCAACGGCTGGCGCGGCAGCATCGCTTCGTACACGGCGGTGATCTGGTGCGGCAGCGGCACCACGGTGGAGGTGTGGACCGCCATCA
>CAZRGD010000260.1:0-4335 GCA_964599505.1 uncultured Nitrospirota bacterium
GGCGCGGTGGGGGGTGGGGGTTGGCGCGCGGTCGGTGGGTGATCAGGGGCCCTCCGCCGGGATCGGCGAACGGGCCGCCCACCGCCTGCGTGACCACCGGGGCGGGCGCCAGCCAGCGGGGCTCGAAGGTCGCCTCGTAGAGGTCCAGCAGACCGCCGGCGAGGAATGCGTGGTCGTCGAGCTGACCGGCGATCCCTGCGTCGCCGCCGCGCCAGCGACGCAGGAGGCGGCCGTCGCGCCACAGGTGGGTGTGCACGAACTCCGCGGCGGTGGCCGCGGCCGCCGCGTAGCGCGGCTCGCCGAGGACCTCGGAGGCGCGCGCCAACGCCGAGATCGCCAGGCCGTTCCAGGCGACCAGGACCTTGTCGTCGAGGAGCGGTCGGACCCGCTTGGCGCGGGCGCTCAGGAGGGCATCTCGGTCGGCCGCCAGCCGCTTGGCCACCGCCGCCGGTTGCAGGGAGAACCGCTTGGCCAGGGCGGCGTCACCCGCGACCCGGTGGAGGATGTTCTTCCCCTCCGTCCAGTTGCCGGTCGCGGTGAGGTCGTAGGCAGCGCCGAAGAGCTTCGCCTCCTCTTTGCCGAGGAGCGATTCGACCTCCGCCAGACGCCAGACGTAAAAGGTCCCCTCTGCACCGTCGCTATCGGCATCCTCGGCGCCGGCAAAGGCGCCGCCCTTCAGCCGCAGGTCGCGCAGGAGGTAGTCGCAGCTCTCCCGCGCCACCCGGGCGTAGGCGGCACGCCCGGTCACCTGGTACGCCTCCAGGTAGGTCTGGATGAGCAGGGCGTTGGTGTACAGCATCTTTTCGAAATGGGGGACACGCCAGGCGCGATCCACCGTGTAGCGATGGAAGCCGCCGCCGAGGTGGTCGTAGAGGCCGCCGTTCATCATCGCGTCGAGGCTCTTCGTCACCTGCCCCAGGAGGTCGGGAGCGGTGCCGCGGGCGTGGAGACGCAGGATGAGGGAGAGGTCGCTCGCCGAGGGGAACTTGGTCCCCTGGCCGAGGCCGCCGTAGACCGGGTCGAAGACCTCCTTCATCCCCTCCAGGTAATGGGTGAGGGTGGCTACATCGGGCACCCCGTCACCGGGCGGCAGTTTGGCGCGCCGTTTGAGCTCGGTGACCATCTTCTGCCCCGCCTGCTCGATCCGGGGTCGCTCGTTCAGCCACAGGGTGTGAATCTGGGGCAACAGCTCTTTCAGACCGATCCGGTTGCCGCGACTCTCCGGGGGGAAGTAGGTGCCGCCGAAGAAGGGCTTCAGGTCCGGGGTGAGGAAGACGGTGAGGGGCCAGCCGCCGTTGCCGGTCATCTTTTGCACCGCCTGCATATAGATGGCGTCGATGTCGGGCCGCTCCTCACGGTCGACCTTGATGCACACGAAGGACTCGTTGAGGAGCTTGGCGATCGCCTCGTTCTCGAACGACTCCCGCTCCATCACGTGGCACCAGTGGCAGGTGGCGTAGCCGATGGAGAGGAAGATCGGCTTGTTCTCCCGCTTCGCCAGCGCCAGGGCCTCCTCGCCCCACGGGTACCAGTTCACCGGGTTGTCGGCGTGCATCAACAGGTACGGAGACTGCTCGCCGGCGAGGTGGTTGGCCGGGTGGGCGGCGCCGAGGAGAAAGGCGGCGAGGGCGAAGGCAATAACGGCGGACCGTTTCATGGAGCCATCGTGTCCTACTTCACCCGTCTGCGATAAGGTCCCCGCCCCGGTGGAACGAAGACCCCTTTGGCTTCCGCCCTTTTCACCTTCAGAACGACAAAATGCACCCTCACCACCACCGCTTCCGCCCCCTCATCGAGCGCGTCGAGCGCCCCTCCCGCTACCTCGGCGGCGAGGTGAACGCGATCGTCAAGGAGCGGGCGGCGCTGCGCATCGCCCTCTGCTTCCCCGACGTCTACGACCTCGGGATGAGCCACCTCGGCCTGAAGATCCTCTACGAGATCCTCAACCGGGAGGCCGGCATCGCCGCCGAGCGGTGCTTCGCCCCGTGGTTCGACATGCGCGAGCTCCTGCGCGGGGAGCAGGTGGCCCTGCCGACCCTGGAGAGCTGCACGCCGCTTTGTGAGTGCGACGTGGTCGGCTTCTCCCTCCAGTACGAGATGTGCGCGCCGACGGTGCTGGAGATGCTCGACCTCGGCTCCATCCCGATCCGCTCGGCGGCACGCGGGGAGAGGGACCCGATCGTCTGCGCCGGCGGCCCGTGCGCCTTCAACCCCGAGCCGCTCGCCCCCTTCATTGATTTTTTCCTCCTCGGCGACGGTGAGGAGGCGGTGGTGGAGATCGCCCATGCGATCCGCGCCGGACAGGGCCGTGGGCTTCCCCGGGCGGCGATCCTCCGGGAGCTCGCGGCGATCCGCGGGGTCTACGTCCCCGCCCTCTACGCCGCCGAGCACGACAGCGGCGGCCGCCTGGTCGCCACCCGGCCGATCGATCCGGCCACCCCCGAACGGGTCACCAAGGCCCTGGTCACCCACCTCGACCGACGCCCCTTCCCAACCGCGCCGGTGGTTCCCTACCTCCAGATCACCCACGACCGGATCTCCGTCGAGATCTCTCGCGGCTGCACCGAGGGGTGCCGTTTCTGCCAGGCCGGCTACCTCTACCGGCCGGTGCGCGAGCGCTCGCCCGAGCGGGTGCTGGAGTTGGTCGACGCCTCCACCCGCACCACCGGCTACGACGAGGTGTCGCTCTCGTCGCTCTCCACCGGCGACTACGCGACCCTGCCCGGGCTGGTGACCGGCCTGGCCGCGCTCCCGAGCCACCTGCAGGTGGCGATGCCGTCGTTGAAGGCGGGGAGCCTGAGCCCGGAGGTGATCGCCGACGTGGGCCGGTCGGGCAAGTCCGGCTACACCATCGCCCCGGAGGCGGGGAGCGCGCGGCTGCGGCGGGTGGTCAACAAGGGGATCACCGAGGAGAAGATCCTGGAGACGGTGCGCTCGGTCTTTGCCGCCGGCTGGGACTCCCTGAAGCTCTACTTCATGATCGGCCTGCCCACCGAGACCGACGCTGACATCGACGCGATCGCCGACCTCGCCTACCGCTGCCTGGCGACGGCGCGCAAGGCGGGCCGCCGGGTACGCCACGTCACCATCTCCTGCTCCACCTTCGTTCCCAAGGCCCACACCCCCTTTCAGTGGGCGCCGCAGATCTCCATCGCCGAGACCGAGCGGATCCATCGCCGCCTCAAGGGGAGGCTCAAAGACCGGCGTCTGCGCTTTCGCTGGCACGACCCGCGGGTCTCATGGCTGGAGGGGCTCCTGGCGCGTGGCGACCGGCGTACCGGCGATCTCATCGAGGCGGCGTGGCGGCGCGGGACCTACCTCGACGGCTGGGGCGACCACCTCGACCTGTCGCGCTGGGAACAGGCGCTGGCCGACGCGAAGATCGACCCGGAGGCGTACCTGCGCGAGCGGGCGGTGGAGGAGCCGCTGCCGTGGGACCACCTCGACCCCCTGGTGCCGAAACGGTATCTCAGAAAAGAGCTGCGGCGCGCCGAGGTGGAAGCGGAGGTGGGCGACTGCCGGGTGGCGAAGTGTTCGGTGTGCGGTGTGTGCGACTTCAAGGAGGTGGTGAACGAGCTGCACACGGCGTTCACCCCGGCGACGGCGCGACCGTCCCCCCCCCTCGTCGCCAAGGCGCCCTCCTGGCGCTACCGGATCCAGTACGCCAAAGAGGGAGGATTGCGCCACCTGTCGCACCTGGAGCTGGGCGCGGCGCTGCACCGCGCCATGCGCCGCGCCCGCCTGCCCCTGCGCTACTCCCAGGGGTTCAACCCGCGCCCCAAGGTCACCTTCGGCCCGGCCCTGCCGGTGGGCAGCGAGGGGCTCGGCGAGTGGCTGGAGATGGAGCTCACCGAGCCGGTCGCCGCGCCCCTGGTGACCGAGCGGCTCGCCGCCGCCAGCCCCCCGGGGGTCGCGGTGATCGAGGCGGTGGCCCTGCCCCACGACGCCCCGCACCTCACCGCGGAGATCGCCCTGGCCACCTACGAGGTCACCCTGCCGGAAGCCCTCGCCGCCGCGCTCGCCCGCCTCCCGGACCGGCTCGCCGCCGCCGAAACCTTGCCGGTGGTCCGCCGACGCAAGGGTAAGAAAAAGGAGGTCGATCTCCTCCCCCTGGTGGTCGACCTGGCGGTGGAGGGGTCGCGGGTCGAGCTCACCCTGCGCATCGCGGACGGAGGCTCCACCCGCCCCGCCGAGCTCCTCGCCGCCCTCCTTGGTGACGCCTACCCTGGCGACTCGGCCCTGCGCGTGGTACGCAACGCCCTGCTCAACGTCGACGCCGCCCCCCTCTCCCCCGCCACCGCCCTCCGCCGCGCGAGCTAGCCCGCATTTCTCATG
>CAZRGD010000261.1:0-4302 GCA_964599505.1 uncultured Nitrospirota bacterium
GCGGAGGGTGATGCGCAGGTGGCGCCAGGTGCCCTCCTCTGCCTCGACCTTCTCGCTCTCGTACCGCTTGACGGTGTAGCGCTCGCCGGTCTCCGGGTCGGTCTCGTCGCGGAGCTGAACCAGGACGGTCTTGCCCTGCCGGGTACCGGTGACCGGGGATGCAAAGAGGCAGTAGGAACCGTCCGGGATCGCCGGCTCCATGGAGTGGCCCACCACCTGGGCGACGAACATCCCCGGACGAAGACGGTGGCGGCCATCCACCTCCACCCAGTCCCACTCGCCCTCCTCCACGTGCTGTGGATCGCCAAAGCCACCGGCGGCCGCCTGAAGAGGGACGAGGGGCACGCAGGAGACGAATCGCTCCTCCTCTTTCGGGTGAACGAGGTGCAGCACAAAGCGCGACGGTGAGAGCGCCTCTCCGATTGCGCGACCAAACCAGGAGGTCGCCGTCTTCAGGGTGCGGCGCAGGCGGTCCTTGCGCAGGTAGCCGGCGAGGCGGCGGAAGTGGCGCACCATGGCACCCTCGTCGTCGAGGTCGCTGGCGGCGATCTCGATCACCTCGTAGCCGTTGTTGCGCAGCCATGTGCGGATCTCCCGATCTCGCTCGGCAGTCTCGGCGTTGCCGTGGATGTGGTCGCTCAGGCCGTCGAGGTAGATGCAGATGCCCTCGTCCTCGTCGTGGAAGTCGGCCCGGTAGATCACGTCGGGGGTGGTGGTGCCCAGGGTCCGGTCGAGGCGGATCTGCTCGCCGCGGATCCCCTCCTCGAAGCCGGCGGCCAAGAGCAGGTGGCGGAGTCTCTGCTCCGCCGCGTTGACCGGCTGACTGCCCTCCTTGGGTGCCTGCGCTGGTTGTTTGGGGGGGATCTCGTGGGAGAGCTCCAGACAGGGACCCCAAGCGTCCAGGCATTCCAGGGCCAGCTTCCGGTTGAGGTACTTGTGGTAGTAGCCGTTGCGGAAGGTCTGGAGGCAGTCGACGCACGATCGCTCGCACTCGGACGGGCACGCCTCCACCACCTCGTGGGCAACCGCCACGATCTCGTCGAACCGCTCGCAGAGCTGGTCGAGGAGGCCGGATCCGCCGGGCATCGGATCCCAAAGAAGGCCGTCCACCTCGTCCCGGTCCACGTGGCCGATCACCAGGATCTGAAGATCCGCCATGTGCATGTCGAGCACCCGGGCCGCGGCGAAGCGCAGCGCCTCCAGCACACTGTAGGCGGTCGATTGATCGGCACAGGCAAGAAGCGACAGGGTGTCCGCCACGACGTCGGCGTAGAAACCGACGGGTGCCACCTTCCGCCCACACCGCTCCTCGTGTTTCTCGAAGAAATCCTCCCTCTGCCGCTCGGAAGAGAGTGGCGAGACGCTCTGCCCACAGACCGTGCACACGGGGTAGCCGAAGCGCTGGAACCGGTCGATGGCGCCCGTCGCGCCGACGTTGACCAGGCGTAGCCGCACCCCGCGGCGGTGATGGAGGGGCTGCTCACCCCACCGGTAGACGGTGCCGCCGTTGTGCTGATCGCGCTCCAGGCCGAAGACCGAGACCCCCATCTGGAAACGCAGCTCCTCTTCGTCGGAGATGTGCGACTGGTGGACGAGGTCGACGTCGCATACGGCGATGGTCTGGAGCACGGTGGAGCCGAGCCCGCCGGGGGCCGCCCCCCGGTTGGTCTCCTTCACCGCCTGGCGCTCGGTGGAGACCTCGAAGAGCGGCATCTCGATACGCTGCTCGTCCACGTCCCGGTGGAAGCGGCGGGCGACGAAGCGGTTGCCGTTGGCGTAGATGAGATTACCCGGCACGTACTCGCGCAGGGCAACGGCCGGGGGCCGCGGCAGGGCGAACTCCATGGCCCCGGTACGCCAGAAGGGGATCTCCGCCGTCCCCAGCACCGATCCCACCTCCAGGCCGTAGCCCGGCAGGAAGCCCTCGGCCGCCAGAACCCCGAAGGTGTTGGTCTCCTCGTACCCCTCGGCCTCGCGGCGGGTGCGCCGCGCCGTCCCCTTGAGGCGCTTCACGAGCCGGTCGCAGCGGCGGAAGAGGGCGTCGTCCTCGGGCTCCAGGTCGCCGTGCTCCTCACGCACACTGTTCAGGCGGCGGATCTGCTCCATCGCCCACCGGAGGCGCCGGCGGAGCCGGCCCACCACCTCTTCGAGGCCATCCACCAGGCCGGTGACGTGGGCCCGTAGCACCTCGGGCCGGGTCACCTCGCCATCCGCCTCCGGCCACCCCTGGTGGAAGGCGCCCTCCACGAAGGCGACCATGTCGTCGAGGTTGCGATCGATGAGCCGCCGTAAGGGGGCGAAGTCGAAGGGGGTCTCCCGCAGCCGCCTCTCCTCGAAGAGGTAGGCGGAGACCTGTCGCGGGAGGCTCGCCCGCACCACCTCGTCGATCTCGCGCCGCTCCGCCTCGGGACGCGCCGGGTCGCCGGCGTACTGGTGCAGCCGGGTCAGCACGGCCGCGTGGACGTGCTTGGCCACCATCAGGTCGTTGCGCAGGTTGAAGGCGGGAGGATCGACCCGCCCGGCGAGGAGCTTGAGGGGCTCGGCAAAGTAGGCGCGGTCGTGGGAGAGGGGCCGGCAGTAGGTGAGGTCCACCGCCATGCGGTGGCGCCTTCCGGCGCGGCCGGCGCGCTGCCAGTAGTTGGCGGGCAGCGGCGGCACATTGCGCATGAGCACCGCGTCGAGCTTGCCGATGTCCACCCCCAGCTCCAGGGTCGGGGTGCAGACGAAGCAGTTCACCGCGTCGGAGTCACCCTTGAAGAGGTTCTCCAGCCGCTCCCGCTCGTCGTGCGGCACCATGGCCGTGTGCTCCTCGGGGCGGAGCATCGAGTAGCCCTGGTCGAGGAGCTGCAGGTCGTAGTTATCCGGGTCCTCGCGGACGAACACCAGCTCCCCCTGGCAGCGCCACGCCGGACACCGCTGATAGGGGGTGCGCCGCGTGATGCGGCGGCGGCAGCTCCGGCACTGCCACACCCCGTGGTTCGTCCCCAGACGCAGCCGATCCGCGTCCACCTGGTAGAGGCCGGTGACGTTCGGCAAGGGGTTGCCGTGGGAGCCCTTGAGGGCCACCGGCATCAACAGCTCCTCGGCCACCAGGAAGGCGAAGAGGTCCTCCAGGAAGGACTCAACGTCCTCGGCCGCCACCCCCCACTTCTTGACGATCTGGCGGACGGTGGTCTCGCCGCGCTCGCCGATCCACTGGGTGACCAGGGCCGGCTTCTCCTCCGGGCCCCGACGCAGCTTCGTCCCCACCGGATTGCCGAACTGGGGCAGGTACCCCTGCTGGACCTCCAGGTCCCCGTCCATCCAGTACTTGGTAAAGATCCCCCGCTCCGGGTCGTGGAGCACCCGCTTGCGCCGCAGGTAGTCGAGGAGGCTCGCCACCCCATCGCGCAGGTCCTCGGCGGGCAGTCCGAGGGCAGCCGCCTGCTCCTGGATCCACCCCAGGCTCGCCTCCAGCCCCTCGTACTCCGCCTTCATCCGCCCCCACGGCTCCAGACCGATGGCCTGGCGCGAGGAGAGGGTCACCTCGCGCAGCACCTGGATCCGGAGGAACTTGCGCCGCTCCTGCTCGTGGCGTCCGCCACCCCCCTCCTTGCGCGCGACGTTCCACACCTCGGGCACCAGGGCGCGAGAGAGGGCCTCGTCCGCCTCCAGCAGGTCGTCGAGGTGGAGGGTGAGATCCCCCACCGAGACCGGCCCCGCCCGCAGCCCCCCGGCCATCAGGGCGCGCAGACGAAAGCGGCGCGCGTGGTCCTGCATCCAGCCGGCCTGGAAGGCGGCATCCTGGCGGTTGTCGCAGAAGACCAGCAATCGGGGCCGCGGCGCGTGGTGGACCATGTCCTGGGCGAGGACATGCACGTCCGCGACGGTGGTCGCGCGGACCGGGCGCGCCGGCTCCCGGTACCAGCTCCCGACCCGCCGCGCGTTCGCGCCGCAGGAGAGGCAGCTCGTCAGCTTGCCGGGGTTGTCCTCCTTCTGGCGCACCGCAAAGAGGACCACCATCTCCCCGGCGACCCCGCAGTGGAGGCAGCGGCTCACGGCCTCCGGGTGGGCGGCGCCACAGTGGCGGCAGAGGTGGAGGGGGGCCGTGCGCTTGTGATCCTCCAGGGACTCGTCGTCGCTGCCACCGACGATGCGGTCGGTCAACACCACCCGGCACCCGCCCTGGGCCTCCTCCAGGGGCTCCCAGAAGGAGGTCTCCCCCGCGGCCTCACCGCCCCCCGGCTCCCTGGCGGTGAAGTCGAAGTCCTTGAGGAAGGCGAGGAAGTAGTGCTGGCCGCAGGTGGTGCAGGTGGTCACAGG
>CAZRGD010000262.1:0-4285 GCA_964599505.1 uncultured Nitrospirota bacterium
ACCCCCTCCCGGAGGGAGGGGGGACCATGTCCCATCAGCCAGCGTGGCGATTGCATAACTCCGGCTGGCTCTCTTGGTTTCCGGCAAGGTTAGTCGCATCCTCAAGCGATGAAGATTCTCTCTTTCCAGATTGGTATGCCGGAGACGGTAGAGGTCGCCGGCAAGCAGAAGGTCACCGGCTTTTGCAAGCGGCCGGTGGCCGGTCCCATCCATCTCGGTCCCGAGGGGCCGGAGGGCAACGGGGTCGCCGATACCCAGCACCACGGCGGGGTGGACAAGGCGATCTGCTGCTACCCCCACGAGCACTACGCCTACTGGGAGCAGCGGGTGGGTCACCCTCTGGACCCGGCCGCCTTCGGTGAGAACTTCACCACCGAGGGGGCGACCGAAGAGACCGTCCACATCGGCGACCGCTTTCGCGCCGGGACCGCGGTGGTGGAGGTGACCCAGCCCAGACAGCCGTGCTCCACCCTCGCCTTCGTCTGGGACCGCAACGGGTTGGTGAAGGAGGTGGAAGCGAGCGGCTTCACCGGCTTCTACCTGCGGGTGGTGGAGGAGGGGGCGGTGGCCGCGGGGGACGAGCTGGCGCTCATCGCCGCCGACCCGGCGGCGATCTCCGTGGCCGAGGCGTACCGGATCCATCGGGGCCGCAGGCGCGACCCGGAGGGCGTCCGCCGGCTCCTCACCGTCCCCGCCCTGTCGGTATCGTGGCGCGAGGAGCTGGAGAAACACGCGCGTTAGGAGGCGGGTTTGCCGGTGACCCAGGCCCTGCGGGCCTGCCGCGGCCGGTGGCCACGGATCGCGGGCAGGAGCCCGCTCCTACCGTCCTTCCACAGACTGCTGCTGCTTCACGCGGTGGCCGAGCGCTGCGTGGAGGCGGGTCGGTCGCTGGTGGGCTGCTTGGCCCCCTTGGGGCGGACGAGGCAGCGCTCCAGGACCTCATCGGCGTGCTCCACCGGGATGAAGGTAATCCGCCGCTTCACCTGCGGCGGCAGACGGTCCACGTCTTTCTCGTTGCCCTTCGGGATGAGCACCGTGGGGATCTCGGCACGCAGGGCGGCCAGGGCCTTCTCCTTCAGGCCGCCGATCGGCAGGACCCGGCCGCGCAGGGAGATCTCGCCGGTCATGGCGATGCGGTGGTGGATCTTCGCGCCGGTGAGGACCGAGGCGATGGCGCAGGCAATGGCGATTCCCGCCGATGGGCCGTCCTTGGGGATGGCGCCGGCGGGGAAGTGGATGTGGAGGTCGTGCTCGGCGATTCGCTTCGCCGGGATGGAGAGCTCCTTGGCGCGCGACTTGACGAAGGTGAAGGCGGCCTGGGCCGACTCCTTCATCACGTCGCCGAGCTGGCCGGTGAGGGTGAGACCGCCCTTGCCCTTCACCTGGGTCGCCTCGATGAAGAGGAGCTCGCCGCCCACGGTGGTCCACGCCAGGCCGGTGACCACCCCCACCTGGTCCTCGGTGAGGACCATCTCCTCCTCGAAGGGGGAGACGCTGAAGTAACGAGGGAGCGACCCCGGGGTGACCCGGGTGCAACCGGTGTGCCCCTCGGCGACCCGCCGGGCGACCTTGCGGCAGATCCGGCCGATCCGCTGCTCCAGCTTCCGCAGCCCCGACTCGCGGGTGTACTGGGCGATGATTTGCTCGATGGTGCGATCGGAGAGGGCGATGTAGCGCTCGTCGATGCCGTTTTCCTCCATTTGCCGGGGCAGCAGATAGCGGCGGGCGATCGCCACCTTCTCCTCGCGGGTGTAGCCGGTCAGCTCGATGATCTCCATCCGGTCCTTCAAGGGTGCCGGGATCGGGTCCATCCAGTTGGCGGTGGTGATGAACATCACGTTGGAGAGGTCGAAGGGGACCGCCAGGTAGTGGTCGACGAAGGCGTTGTTCTGCTCCGGGTCGAGGACCTCCAGCAGCGCCGAGGCGGGGTCGCCGCGGAAGTCGGCGCCGATCTTGTCCACCTCGTCCATCATGAAGACCGGGTTGTTGGTGTTGCCCTGCTGGATGCCGTGGATCACCCGGCCCGGCAGCGCCCCGACATAGGTGCGCCGGTGGCCGCGGATCTCCGCCTCGTCGCGCATCCCGCCTAACGAGATGCGGTAGAACTTGCGCCCCATGGCACGGGCGATGGAGCGGCCGAGCGACGTCTTGCCGACTCCGGGGGGGCCGACGAAGCAGAGGATCGGCCCCTTCATCTTCTTGCCGCGCAGCTTGCGCACCGCCAGGTATTCGAGGATCCGCTCCTTCACCTCCTTGAGGCCGTAGTGGTCCTCGTCGAGGATGGCGCCGGCCTTCTTCAAATCGAGGTTGTCCTTGCTGCGTTTCTTCCACGGCAGCTCGACCATCAGCTCCAGGTAGGTGCGGATGATCCCCGCCTCGGCGGCGTCCTCGTGCATCTTGGTCAGCCGGCCGAGCTGCTTCAGGGCCTCCTCCTCCACCTTCTCCGGCATCCGCGCCTTGGCGATCTGCTCGCGGAGCTGCGCCACCTCGTCCGCCATCTCGCCGGACTCGCCGAGCTCGCGTTGAATCGCCTTGAGCTGCTCGCGCAGGAAATACTCGCGCTGCACCTTGTCCATCTCCCCCTTCGCCTCGTCCTGGATCTTCTGCTGCATGGAGAGCAGCTCGATCTCGGTGGCGAGGATCTCGGAGACCCGCGCCAGGCGGCGGATCACGTCGGTCTCTTCGAGGATCTCCTGGGCTTGCTCGATCCGGAGGTTGAGGTTGGAGGCGATGAGGTCGGCGAGCCTGCCGGGGGCGTCGATGTTTTCCGCCATCACCAGGATGTCGGGGATGATCGCCTTGCCCAGGGCGATCACCTTGGAGAGCTGTTCCTTCACCGTGCGCATGGAGGCCTCCAGCTCCATGGTCGGCTCCACCTCCTCCGGGTCGGGGAGGGGATCGATGCGCACCTGGTAGCACGGCCGTGTCTGGAGGTACTCGGTGATGGTCGCCTTCTCCAGCCCCTGGATGAGGAGCTTCAGCCGCCCATCCGGGAGGCGTAGGCGGCGCATGATCATCGCCGCCGTCCCCACCGGGTAGATCGCCTCCGGAGATGGCTCCTCCTCGGAGAAGTCGTGCTGGGTGGCGAGCATGATCATCCGCTCGCCGGCCATCGCCTCCTCCACCGCCGCGAGGGACGCCTCGCGGCCGACGAACAGGGGCAGGATCATGTACGGGAAGACCACCACGTCGCGGATCGGCAACAGGGGCAGGGTCTCGGGGAGCTCGAAGGTGGGCTCCTGCTCGTCGTCCTCGGGGGAGAGGGGGGCAGATTCACTCATGGTGCGACCTTCAGGGAAAATGGTGATCAACGGGGGTGGGGGCAGCGACCGGTTGGCCGCCGGCGCTCCACGTAAGGCCCGCCTCGGTCACCCGGCCGATGCGGCGCACCGGGGTCGGCGCCGCGGCGAGGCGGGAGAGGGCAGGGGGTGGGGCGGTGAAGAGCAGCTCGAAATCCTCCCCTCCGGTGAGCGCCAGGCGGGCCGCCTCGCGACTCCCAAAGAGAGGCTCCAGGATGGGGTCAACGGGCACGGTGTCAAGGTCGATGGTGAGCCCCACCCGCGAGCGGGCGGCGAGGCGCGGCCCGTCGGCGGCGAGGCCGTCGGAGAGGTCGATCATCGCCGAGGCCAGCCCCTCCCGGGCGAGCCACGCCCCGAGCGCCAGGCGCGGTTCCGGCCGCCGGTGGCGCGCCACCAGCGCTGCCTGGTCCGCCGCCTCTCCCCCCTCGGCGAGCCAGCGCAGGCCGCCGGCGGCGCCGCCCAGGGTGCCGCTGACGAAGAGGTGGTCACCGACCCGCGCACCATCCCGGCGTACCGGCTGAGCCACCGGACGGCCGAGGAGGCAGATTCCCACCACCCACCCTGCCGGTGCTGCCACCGTGTCACCGCCGGCGAGCCAGGCGCCGGTGGTGCGCGCCAGGGTGGAGAGGCCCGCGGCAAACTCCTCCAGGTCCGCCACCGGCGTGGCCGGCGGCAGGCCGAGGGTGAGGAAGATGGGGCCGGGGGTCGCCCCCATCGCCGCCACGTCCGACAGGCTTACCGCCAGGGCCTTGTGGCCCACGTCCGCGGGCGACGAGTAGCGCCAGTCGAAGTGGGTCCCCTCCACCAGCAGATCGGTGGTCACCACCCACTCACCGCCGGCGGCGAGCACCGCCGCATCGTCGCCGATCCCCAGGCGGCCGCCCTTGCCCGCCGTCGGGCAGGCGCGGGCGAGGAGGTCGATGACCCCCTGCTCGCCGAGGTCGGTGATGGTGGTGGGGGTGGGCATGAGTGAGGGGAGTGGGAGG
>CAZRGD010000263.1:0-4265 GCA_964599505.1 uncultured Nitrospirota bacterium
CCGCAGCTCCACCCGGCGGGTGAATGACGCCATCCTCACCGGCGGTCTCGGCGGTCTCGGCCTGCATGGCCATTTGCGCTGATCCTCTCTGCCGCCGGAGTCCGCCACTACGCGGCGGCGGGGCAGGGCGCCGTGTGGGCGATCTGGTCGGGGGCGAGCTCGGGGTAGTAGACGACCCGGTTCCTCCCCCCCGCCTTGGCGCGGTAGAGGGCGTCGTCGGCACGCCGCAGAATCCCTTGCTCGCGAATCGCCGGGGCGAAGTCGTCGCTGCTGATCACCCCGATGGAGAGGGTGATGGTGATCGGGGTGCCGGCCTGGCCTGGAATGGAGAGTCGTGCCACCCGTTCGCGTAGCCGCTCCGCCGCCTTAATGGCGGTCTTGCGGCGGGCATGGTCGAGGAGGATCACGAACTCCTCGCCGCCGATCCGGCCCACCGCGTCCTCGGCCCGGGCCACATCGAGGAAGAGGTCGGAGAGCGACGTCAGGACCCGATCGCCCGCCTCGTGGCCGTAGGTGTCGTTGATCCGCTTGAAGTGGTCGATATCCGCCATAAGTAGGGCAAAGGGTTCCTGGCGACGGCGCCAGCGCGACAGGCGGCTCTTGATCTGGCCGCTGGTCGCTCGCCGATTGCCGAGGCCGGTGAGGGGGTCGGTGAGGGCGAGGAGGCGGAGCCGGTCATTTTGCTCCTTCAGCCTCAGGGTGGCACGCACCCGAGCCACCAGCTCATCGGGATCGAACGGCTTGGTGATGTAGTCACTGGCGCCGAGGGCGAGGCCGTGGCAGACACTCTGTTTGTCGTCCGCCTGGGCGGTGACGAAGATCACCGGGGTCAAGGCGGTCTCCAAGTTCCGTTGCAGGTGGCGGCAGACGTCGAAGCCGTCCATCTCCGGCATGGCGACGTCGAGGAGGATCGCGTCCGGCGGGTCTTCCATTGCCAGACGCAACCCCTCTTTGCCGCTGCACGCCAGGATCGGGCAAAGCCCCTCCTCCTCCAGGATCGCCTCCAGGAGCTCCCGGTTGGTGGCCCGGTCGTCGACCACCAGGATGTGCGGCGTCTCCCTCATTCGGAGATTCCATGGAGGGCCGGGGCGAACGCCTCGTCGGTGGTCTGGGTCGCCGCCGCCGGCAGGTGGAGGGTGAAGGTCGACCCCTCTCCCAGCCCGCTCTCTACCTCGATCTCACCCCCGAGGAGGTGGGCGAGGTTGCGCGACACGGAGAGGCCGAGGCCGGTCCCCTCGTGCTCCCGGGTGGAGGAGCCGTCCACCTGGCGGAACTTGCCGAAGATGGTGGGCAGGGCCGAGGCGGGGATGCCGATGCCGGTGTCGTGGACCGCGTAGGAGAGCCCTTCCGGCCCCTCGGCGAGGGTGAAGGTGACCTGCCCCTCACGGGTGAATTTGATCGCGTTGCCGCCGAGATTCAGGAGGATCTGCTGGAGGCGCAGGGGGTCGGTGAAGAGGGTCGGCAGGTTGTTGTGGACCACCACCTCCAGATCGATGTCTCGCTCCTCGGCCAGGGGCAGGAGGGTCTCTACCGCCTGGGTGACGGCGGTGGCGGGGTTGATCTCCTCCACCGTGATGGAGACCTTGCCGGCCTCGATCTTCGACAGGTCGAGGAGGTCGTTGATGATCGCCAGCAGGTGGGTGCCGTTCTCGTAGATGAGCTCCAAGTGGCGGAGCTGGCGGACGTCGCAGGTGTTGTGCGGGTTGCGTCGCAACAGCGCCGAGAAGCCGAGGATCGCGGTGAGCGGGGTGCGCAGCTCGTGGGAGATGTTGGCGAGGAACTCCGTCTTCAGCCGCGCCGCCTCCACCGCCTCGTCGCGTGCCGCGGCCAGCTCGCTCTTCAATCGCTCGCGCTCGATCGCGTAGCGGATGCAGCGGTCGAGAGCGTGACCGTTGATCGTCCCCTTCACCAGATAGTCCTGGGCACCCTCCTGCACCGCCTGGAGCGCCAGCTCCTCGTCGTTCAGGCTGGTGAGCACCACCAGGGGCACGTGGCCGGCGTGGTGTCGGACCCGGCGCACGCAGTCGAGGCCGTGGCCGTCGGGGAGGGTGAGGTCCTGGAGGACGACATCGATCTCGCCCCGGTTGAGCCACTCCAACCCGTCGGCGAGGGTGTCGGCGTAGAGGAGATGGTAGTTGTCGGCGCCACTCTCCGTCAGCAGCTCGCGGATGAGGCGAGCATCACCGGGGTCGTCCTCCACCAGCAAGAGAGTGAGCGCTTCTTGCTCCATGTCTCACTTGTCGGTAAAAAATCACCGCTCATGAGCAAGAAACGGTCGATATGGGAGGAAATGTGTCCGCCTCGCCGCCAGCCGCGGCGATTGCCCGATGACGGAGGGGAACGCCACCCGTCTCCCTCGCCGCCCGTGGAGGGGGGGGCCTACGCCCGACCTCAGACCGCGTGCCGCGTCCGGTCTTCGCGTGAGGCCGCAACGCCTATCGCTTCGGCGTCACCTTGGTCACCACCCCGTGGCGGCCGATCTCCTCGGCGCACGCCTGCGCCGCCGCCTCGTCGGGGAACTCGAAGAGGCGGAGCTGGGCGTCGAGGACGTCGAGGATCACCTGGTGGGCGTCCTCGTAGTCGATGCCCACGTGCTTGGCGAGACACTCCCCCGCGGCCTTGGGCATGAGGTCGTCGGTGGTGGTGAAGAGTCGGAGTTGATAGGCGGACATGGCAGGTGGGGGAGTGGGAGGCGAAGGAGATGAGAAATCCAGGCTGACGGTAGCGAGACGAACGCGGGATTGTCCGCCGCTTCGGTTGCACGACGCAAACGGCGGCCCGGAGAGTGCCTCGGTCCAACAGATCGGGTAGGAGCCGGCTCCCGCCGGCGATCCCGCCCGCAGGGCGGGCGGGGCCTTTGGCCCCGAATCGCGAGCGGGAGCTCGCCCCTACTGCTGCTCGGGATGGTGGGGCGAGCGCCGTACCCCTTTGTCGGTGAGGCGCCCTGGCTACGGCGTGCACCGCTCGGTGAGCCACGCGACCGCCTCATCCACGGCGATCTCCAGGCGCTCGCCGGTAGCGCGCTCCTTGATCTCCACCTTCCCCTCCTTCAGGCCGCGCGGACCGACGGTCACGCAGTACGGCATGCCGAGGAGATCCGCGTCGTTGAACTTCACCCCCGGCCGCTCCTTGCGGTCGTCGACCAGGGGCTCGTGGCCGGCGGCGGTGAGCTCTCGCTCCATCGTTGCCGCGACCTCCAGGCTCGCCGCGTCGGCCTCGCGGATGAGGATGATCTCGACGGAAAATGGGGCGATCGGGACGGGCCAGACGATGCCGTCGTCGTCGTGGTTCTGCTCGATCGACGCGGCCATGGTGCGGCCGATGCCAATGCCGTAGCACCCCATCACCGCCGGCATCTCCGCCCCCTCGGCGTCGAGGAAGGTGGCGCCCATCGCCGCCGAGTACTTCGTCCCGAGCTTGAAGATGTGGCCGACCTCGATGCCGCGCGAGAGCTGCAAGGTGCCGTCGCAGCGCGGGCAGCCATCGCCGTCGTCGGCGTTGATGAGATCGGCGACGTTGTCGATGGCGAAGTCGCGTCCCGGTTGCACCCCGGTGAGGTGGGTGTCCGCCCGGTTGGCGCCGGTGATCGCCGAACCCATCGCCGCCACCTCTCGGTCGACCCACACCGCCACCCCGTCGGCGAGCCCCACCGGGCCGGCGAAGCCGCACGGGGCGCCGGTGGCCGCCTCCACCTCGGCATCGCTCGCCAGGACGAGGTCGTCCGCGCCGAGGGCGTGGGCGAGCTTGATCTCGTTGACCTCCCGGTCGCCGCGCACCAGGGCGGCGACGGTCTGATCGCCGGCGCGGTACAGGAGCGTCTTGATGAAGGCGGTGGGCTCCTGGTGCAGGAAGGCGGCGACCTCCTCGACCGCCTTTTGGTCCGGCGTCGCCACCGCTTCGGGCGCGGGCGCGGGGGCGTCGGCGATCGGCGGTGCCGGCTCCGGGGCGCGGCTGGCCGCCTTCTCCTGGTTGGCGGCGTAGTCGCAGGTGTCACACGACAGGATCGCGTCCTCCCCCGAGTCGGCCAGCACCATGAACTCGTGGGAGAAGGCGCCGCCGATGGCGCCCGAGTCCGCCTCCACCGGCCGGAAGCGCAGGCCGCACCGGGTGAAGATGCGCTGGTACGCGGTGCGCATCCGCTCGTAGGTGGCCGAGGCGGATGCGTCGTCGCGGTCGAAGGAGTAGCCGTCCTTCATGATGAACTCGCGGCCCCGCATGAGGCCGAAGCGGGGGCGGATCTCGTCGCGGAACTTGGTCTGGATCTG
>CAZRGD010000264.1:0-4251 GCA_964599505.1 uncultured Nitrospirota bacterium
AAACAGAGAAAACAAACTTCGACCTAACCACCGGAAGGACCCGGTCTACTCTCCAACCTGAGGCTCCGAGGCAGGAGACCGTCGTGATTGGGCCGGGTCGCCTGGAGTGGCTCGTTAGGGTGCGTTTGCTTTGACTCAGTAGTGGTAACGAGCCTGCAGGAAATCAACGCGGCCATCGCTTACGAGATAGACGAGGCGGTGTTCCTCGGTGAGGCGGCGGGACCAAGTCCCTGAAGGCAGATACTTCAGTGGTTCCGGCTTGCCCAGACCGGTAAAGGGATCCCGTAACACAGACTTCACAAGGTCAAGGGTTCGTAGGGCCACCTTTCGGTTTGTCTCTATCCAGAAGCGAAGATCCTCTACGAACTCAGTCTGAAAGACAGCAACCCACTCTCGTGAACGAGGCGCCGCGTGGCGCTTACTTCTCCTTGCCAAGGCCCAACTCGCTCCGAAGCTCATCCACTGTAGATGGGGGAAGCTTCTGACTCTGTGCCCTTGTCAGCGCCTTCAGGAGGCGCTCAGCATTCTTGGGAGAGCGGAGAAGGTGGGCTGTCTCCATGAGACTTTCGAGCTCTTCTGCGGAGACAAGCGCGACATCTTCCGCGTTACGACGGCGGATAATCACGGGCTCGCGGGTAGAGGACACCGTGTCGCAAAGCGATGCCAGGGTCGCCCGTGCGGTGGTATAGGTGGTTTCGGTTGGCATGATGCACCCCTTATTGACCTGTACAGAATCATTGTACATGTCATCTGACGCAGCGGCAAGCACCCTAACGATTGCCATCAGCGGCGCGAGGTACGAGCGGCCGTCTGCATGGTTTTGTTAGCAAAACAGAGTTTATTAGCTTCGCTCTGTAAGTTTGTGAATGTCCTTCGTTGGCGTAGGCGGCTTCGGGGAGATATGGGACACCGTGCATATCTTGCTATGGGTCTCGTGATGGGAGGTGAGTGGGGCTGGCCCTCTTGAGCGTGGGCGAGGGGCGGGCGCAGTTCGGTGGCTGCCGCCCGAGCGGTCCCCCTCCCGCTGAGTAAGATTTGATCAATATAGTCAGGTGTGCCGAATCCGTCAAAGATGGACGGTCGGTTTCCTGTTGGCGGGCAAGATCGACTCTATCTGTGCATCTCGTGGCCGCCGGTTGCCACGCTCTCCGGGCTCTCCCCCTTCGCGCCTACGCGTTCGATCCGGCCCTTCCTGGCAAAGCCTATCCTTCTTGATTCCGCCTTTGTCGTCGGTGTCGGCGGTCACGGTCGACAGCCGAGCGCGGCGGCCACCTCAGCTACGGTGGCGAAGGCTCGATCCAGATCGAACTCCGAGAAATCTCCGGAACGCAGCACCGCTCTGAGCTGTGGCTCGAGTTGCGAACGCAGTGCGGCAAGTTGGGCTGCCGACACCTTGATCGGGTCGTTCGAAGATACGGCCAGCTTTTTCATGACCAGTCCGAGTAGCTCCGAATCTCGTACATCAAAGCCCAGCCTGCATACGGCGTGATCGATGTCGTAGTAGTCACGGATGGCCACTTCACGGCGGGACAGCGCTGCCCGGAACTTTTCCGCCATCGCCTCCATCCGTGATAGGCATGGCATGGACAGTGCCGGGACCATGGGCAAGCCGGAGATCGGATTGCGCAACAATGTTTGCACCCTGCCTCGGACTTGGGGCGTCAACAACGGCTCGCGCAAGGCCACTTCGATCTTGATCGTTTCTTACTCCTGACGGAGCAACGATGGGTAGCTGATGACGCCGTTGTACTGTGTAGAGCGATTTGCGCCGGTAAGCGCGGTGACCAGCTTGATGCCGGACAACCGCCTTTCGATCTCGGCGACTGCGACTTTCGATCCGCTGGCCCGTCGTCTCCTCTCGGCGCGAGGTGCATCGACTGGTGTCGGGATGACGAAGTCGAGGTCCTCGCTCAGCCGATAGAACTCTGTATGGACCTTGGCAAGACAGGTGCCGCCCTTGAAGACCAGCCCGCACTTCGCGTCTTGCAGGTGCTGGAGTATCACGGAACAGAAGTAGTCTTTTTCGATGAGCCTGGCTGCAAACCCCGTTTCCGCTGCCGTGTAGTTCACCGCCTCCCGAAACAACGCGGGATCTTGATGCAACCGGATCGATGGAGACTCAGCCATGGTCATTACACACGACACCCCAGCGCCGGTCGACCGTCCCACGCTTCGGTTGCACGGGGTTCCACGGGATGAAGCTGGAGGAAGATTTGAGCGTCCGCTCCAGCTTTCGCAACGGCGCGGCGGCAACGCCCATACGATCGAGCAGCGCGCCTATTCGCCGAATGGTGCCCACGTCGCCATAACGCAGGGTGACGCGAACCAGCTCTGCGGCGTCGAGCCGACCGGCGACAAGCTCAGTCCGGATCCAGTCAAAGGCTCTTGGAAGGGTGTTGAACCTCGACCAGTCATACACCGCGTCCACGAGCGTTCGGGCGCGCGATGAGTAGACCATGGTTGCCCCTTCCGCCGTTCGCACCTGCTCTGTGTCACCGAGCCGTTTGGTGGCTACTTTGATCAGCGTCAGGGCCACCGCTCCGACGGTGCGCTTTCCGGAGATGCGGTTGTTGTAGACGTACACCCGGTTCGGGATCTGGTCGTCGAAGCCGTAGCGGTTGAAGGCGTTGGGCCCGCAGATCTGATACCGACCCTGACGGTCCTCCATCAGGGTGTTGAGCACGAGCGCTTCATTCGGGCTCCATTTTCCCCCCAACGGTAGCCGTGGGGGCACTAGGTAAAGCCCACGTCGAACTTGGACG
Source organism: uncultured Nitrospirota bacterium (assembly GCA_964599505.1). Taxonomy (GTDB): domain Bacteria; phylum CG2-30-53-67; class CG2-30-53-67; order CG2-30-70-394; family CG2-30-70-394; genus CG2-30-70-394. The sequence goes on from CAZRGD010000264.1 coordinate 2,763, forward strand.
ATCATGCCGGCCTTGGCCAGCCGACTCAGTAGCTCACGTTCCTGCTTGTCGGTGATACCCAGGGGGCCTGTCAGGTCCCGCGTCCGCACGGTTCGCCGTTGGCGCATCTGGGTGTAGGCAAATAGTTGCCGCTCCAAATTTCCCAGCACCCGCTTCACCACTGCATTCTATTTCTCTCAGATTGTCTGTAAAGCAATTAGAGCGAAACAGGATGCGCGATGGCTCTGCGTTCGACCCCTTCAAGGCCCCCGACGACGCTTCCTCTGAGCATCCTCCCCGAGGGGGTCGGTGCTTGGCGATCGGCGCGCGGGTCGCCAAGCTCGGGCCTCTCCGTGGGGGGAGCCCACCACCATGTCCATCGTCGACCTCTTCCGCTTTGCCCTCTCCGCCCTTGTCGGCCACCGGCTGCGCTCCCTCCTCTCCCTGGTGGGGGTGGCGATCGGGGTGGCGGCGGTGGTCCTGCTCACCGCCCTCGGTCAGGGCGCACGGCAGTACGTCACCAGCCAGTTCGCTACCCTCGGTACCCACCTCCTGGTGGTGATCCCCGGCAAGGTGGAGACCTCGGGCGGGACGCCCGGGTGGGGCGGCACCACCCACGAGCTCACCCTCGATGACGCCGAGGCGGTGGCCCGCCGGATCCCCCAGGTGGCGCGGATGGCGCCCCTGGTGATGGGGACGGAGACGGTGCGCTTCGGGCAGCGGCAGCGGCAGGTGGCGGTCCTCGGCACCACCGCCGCCTTCCTTACCGTGCGCGACCTCTCCATGGCGGCCGGGAGCTTCGTCCCCGACCTGCCGGCCAAGCGCGGCGCACCGGTGGTGGTGGTCGGCCGGCGGGTCGTGCGGGAGCTCTTCCCCGGGGTGAGCCCGGTGGGTCAGGTGGTCCGCGTGGGCGGCTGGCGGATGCGGGTGGTGGGGGTCCTGGCCCCGCGCGGCGTCCACCTGGGGATGGACATGGACGACGTGGTGATCGTCCCGGTGGCCACCGCGATGCGCATGTTCAACCGGGCGTCGCTCTTCCGCATCCTGCTGGCGGCGCGCCCTACCGCCGACCTCGACCGGGTGAAGAGGCGGGTGGTGGCGCTGCTGGCGGAGCGCCACGGCGTCGAGGACGTCACCTGCCTCACCCAGGACGCGGTGATCGCCACCTTCTCCTCCCTGCTCGACACCCTCACCCTGGCCCTGGTGGGGATCGCCGCCATCTCCCTGGTGGTGGCGGGGGTGGGGATCATGAACGTGATGCTCGTCTCCGTGGCCGAGCGCACCGCTGAGGTGGGGCTCCTGCGGGCGGTGGGAGCCCGGTCCAGCCAGGTCCTCGCCTGCTTCCTCACCGAGGCGGTCCTGCTCTCCACCACCGGTGGCCTCGTGGGGCTAGCCGCCGGTTGGGTGGGGAGCGTGGTGGTCGCCCACCTCTACCCCGACTTCCCGGTGGCGCCGCCGGTGTGGGCGCCGGCCGCCGCCCTCGGGGTGGCGGTGGCGGTCGGCACCCTGT
>CAZRGD010000265.1:0-4249 GCA_964599505.1 uncultured Nitrospirota bacterium
CCTCTCTGCGGTGAAATCTTCTCGCGCACCTGGCCACGGTTCGCCTCGTGGTTGGCCAGGTGGTGGCCACGGCGGCGGGCCATGGTCGGCCCGGTGGCCCGTGGGGGCGCGGATCGCCGGCGGCGGTGGGGTTGGCACACCGGGTGCATGAGGGAGCGGGGTATCTTTCCGATAACTCATGCAACTGGAGGGAGCTGCAATGGGCTGGTATCTCGGTGTGGGGGTCTTTGTCGCGGTGGCGGCGGTGGGCCGCCCGGCAGTGGCGGCGGATGCGGAGGCGGCGACCTCCCGCGGTAGCGTCGTCCTCGACGAGGTGGTGGTCACCGCCACCCGGACCGAGAAGCAGGGCTTTGACGTGCCTGCGACGGTGTCGGTGGTGACCGAGGAGGAGATTGCCGACCACCGCCTGCCGCGCACCGTGCCCGAGGCGCTCGCCGAGCTCCCCGGGGTGATGGTTCAGAAGACCTCGCGCGGTCAGGGGTCACCCTACCTGCGCGGCTTCACCGGCTTCCGCACCCTCTTGCTCATCGACGGGATCCGCCTGAACAACGCGGTCTTCCGCGACGGCCCCAACCAGTACGCGAACACCGTCGATCCCCTCACCATCGGCCGGATGGAGGTGGTGAAGGGGGGGGCGTCGGTCCTCTACGGCTCGGACGCGGTGGGCGGCACGGTGAACATGCTGACTCGCAGCTACACGCCGCGCGAGGGGCGGACCTTTGCCCCACGCCTCTATGGCCGCTACGCCTCCGCCGAGGACGCGGTGGTGGGCCGCGGCGAGCTCGGTGGTTCCCGCGGCCCCCTGCGCTGGCTCGCCGGGGTGTCGTGGAAGAACTTCGGCGACCTGCGCGGCGGTCGCGAGATCGGCGTCATGGAGCACACCGGCTACGATGAGCGCGACGGCGACGTGAAGCTCGAGCTCGCCCTGGCCGGCGACGCCACCCTCACCCTCGCCCACCAGCAGGTGGCCCTTGATGACGCCTGGCGGACCCACAAGACCGTCTTCGCGAAGAGCTGGCACGGCACCGACGTCGGGAGCGACAAGGTACGCTCGCTCGATCAGGACCGCCGCCTCACCTACTTCCAGTACCGCGACCGCGACCTCGGGCCGGCCCTCGATCGTCTCACCGTGTCGCTCTCGTGGCAGGTGCAGAAGGAGCAGCAGACGCGGGTGAAGTCGAGCGACGAGCTGCGGCGCAGCGGCTTCGACGTGGGCTCCTTCGGCCTCTGGCTTCAGGGCGAGAGCGACACCGGCTGGGGCTACTGGAGCTACGGCGCCTCGTGGTACCGCGACAACGTCACCTCCTTTGAGCAGCGGTTCAATCCGGACGGCTCGCTCAAGTCGGTGCGGATCCAGGGGAACGTCGCCGACGACTCTACCTATGACCTCGCCGGCCTCTTCGTCCAGGACGACCTCGCCCTCGGCGAGCGGCTCGACCTCATCCTCGGGGGTCGCTACACCTACGCCCGCGCCGACGCCGGTCGCTTCGCCGACCCGGTCACCGGCGAGGCGGCGTCGCTCACCGATCGGTGGGACGACCTCTCCGCCTCCGCCCGGCTGCTGTATGCCGCCAGCGACGCGGTCCACCTCTACGCCTCCCTCTCCCACGCCTTCCGTGCCCCCAACCTCTCGGACCTCACCAGCTCCATCGACACCCGCAGCGGCGAGCAGGAGATCGCCGCCACCAACCTCGACCCGGAGCAGTACCTCGCCTCGGAGATCGGCGTGAAGGTGCGCCAGGGGCGCCTGGCGGCGGAGGCGAGCTACTACTACACCACCATCGACGGGATGATCATCCGTGCCCCCACCGGGCGGCTCACCGACGACGGTGACACCGAGGTGACCAAGCTGAACTCCGGTGACGGCTTCGTCCACGGCGTCGAGGTGGCGGCACGCTACCGTCTCACCCCGGCGCTCACCGGCTACGGCGACGTGAGCTGGGTGGAGGGCGAGGTCGACACCTACCCCACCGCCACCTCTCCGAAGAGTCGCGAGCCCCTCAGCCGCCTCGCCCCGGCCACCGGCCACCTCGGTCTCCGCTGGGAGCCGGAGCAGGGGCGCGGCTGGCTGGAGGGGCTGGTCACCGTTGCCGCGGAGGCCAACCGGCTGTCGTCCCGCGACCGCGCCGACACCCAACGCATCCCCCCCGGCGGCACCCCGGGCTACGCGATCGTGACCCTGCGCGGCGGTATCCAGCTACGCGACGACCTCACCCTCACGGCGGTGGTGGAGAACCTGCTGGACGAGGACTACCGGATCCACGGTTCCGGCGAGAACGAGCCGGGGACCAACGTCATCCTTGCCCTCGACTGGCGGCCGTGAGGTGAAGGGGAAAAACCACGAAGATCACGAAGGGAAGCCAGAATATGGTTACGGAGGCGACTCTCCTCCCTTGCGGAGCACGGCCGCCATCTCGGCGGTGGTCAGCATCAGGGTCATGGGGTCGATGGGTGACGGGTGGAATCCGTGATACCGGTAGAACCGCCGCGCCTCGGGGGAGATGGCGTGAATCAGGAGGGCGCGTACTCCGGCGTGCTGTGCCACGAGGAGCGTTCGCAGGGTTGCATCCCGGAGCAGCCCCCGACCGACTCCCTTTCCTTGCCAGCGCCGATCCACCGCCAGACGCCCAAGGACCAGAACTGGGATCGGCTCGGGCATGTTCCGCCGAACCGCACCCGGCGCTTCCGCACGGGTCACCGCGCCGGTGGCCAGGGCGTAGTAGCCCGCTACCCGTCGCCTCGCGTCACAGACCACGAAGGTGCGCGACGCGCCGCTCGCCTCGTTCTTCGCCGCGTGTCGCCGCAGCCAGTCGTCGAGAACCGGCTCACCGGAATCGAAGTCGTCGAGCCGCTCGGTGCCGGAGAGGGGGGCCGGCCGGGTCAGTCGTCCCAAGGCGGAACCCCCTCCAGCAGCTGCCTCAGGGCAGGGTTGTCCTCCGTGGGCATCGTCAGGGCGGCCTCGAACGCGTCGAATGCGTTGCTGTCGAGGTCAAAGAGGCGACGATCGAGGAGAACATTTTCCGCCTCCCGGCACGCCGCCTCGAGCATGAAGTCCGACCGGTTCTTGCCGAGGGTCGCAGCCGCCCGGTCGATCAGTGCACGCTGACCGGGCCGGGCTCGCAGATTGATGGAGGCGCTACGCGCCGACGGACGTGCCATGGTATCTCCATGTAGGCGGAATGGATACACACTACTGTATATGTAATGGATGTACAACGGTGCTCTTCCCATCTCCAATCGCCGGCTCGATCTTCGCCATACCCCTGATCTCCCTCCATTCGCGTTGATTCGCGGCCGGCTGCTCCTGTCGCGGCCGGTCGGTCACGGCTGGACTGGACCCCCGGGGCGGAGGATCCTCCGCCGATGGGACAGCTCTCCACACTCCAGATGTACGCCGTCCTGGCGCTCCCCTTCCTCATGGCGGTCACCTTCCACGAGGTGGCCCACGGCTGGGTGGCGAACCGGCTCGGCGACCCGACCGCGGCGGAGGCGGGGCGGCTGACCCTGAATCCGATCCGCCACATCGATCCCCTCGGTCTCCTCGCCCTGGTGGTGACCCACATGATCGGCTGGGCGAAGCCGGTGCCGATCAATCCGATGCGCCTGCGCCACCCGAAGGAGGACATGGTGTGGGTGGCCTTGGCCGGGCCGGTGGCGAACCTGATCCTGGCCCTGGCGAGCGCAGCGCTACTCCACACCCTGCGGCTGGCGGTGCCCTCCCTCGCCCACGCGGGGGCGGGCGGGCTGGTCCTCTTCCTCTATTGGACCCTCTCCCTGTCGGTACAGATCAACGTCGCCCTGGCGGTCTTCAACTGCCTCCCCCTGCCGCCCCTGGACGGCGGGCGGATCCTCGTGGGGCTCCTGCCGATGGCGGCGGCGCGCCAGGTGTCGCGGGTGGAGCCGTACGGCTTCATCATCCTCATCGCCCTCCTGGTGGTGGGGATCGTTCCCAAGCTGATCTACCCGCCCATCGAGCTTCTTCTTCACCTGCTGACCTGAGGGGTCTTCCGGGAAAAATCACGAAGGGGGGGGCAAACGCCAGGGCCCCAAGGCGCGAAGGTACAACAGGGTGGCCGCAGTCCCTGCTGAGTGGGGTTTTCAACGCAGAGACGCAGCGGGGCGGGAGACGCAGCGGGGGCGCCGGCCTGTCGATCGGATGGCGCGAACCGCGTGGGAGCGTTGGGCTCGATTCGTGACACCGCTTTCACCATGAAGAGCATGAAGACCCTATGGAGTGACCGGCTCCATT
>CAZRGD010000266.1:0-4232 GCA_964599505.1 uncultured Nitrospirota bacterium
CCCCCAGCCCCAGCCCCCCGCCCAGCCGACGCACCGGAAGACACAAAACTCGGGCTCGGCCCGTAAACGGGCCGAGCACGACGGCGGCGCGGAGCGGGATGCATCCACACCGGAAACCCCGAACCCGCGGTAGGAGGGGGTTGCACCCCCGACCCCGGCCCAACGGGCCGGCCGCGCCCGCGGCGCGGATCGCGGGTGCAACCCGCTCCTACCAGATTTTTTCGCTGCGCGAAAAAATCTGCGAAAAATTATGGGGTGGCCAGGGCCACGGTCACATCCCGCACCTCTCCGCCGGCGGCGATCTGGAAGCTCCCGTCCAGGCCGCTCTGCTTCTCGCCGTCCACCATCAGCTTCGTCTGGTAGCTGTACCTGCCCTCGGGGGCGTTCTCCGGGATCGGGATAGTGAGCTCGAACTCGTAGCCGCCGGTGCCGGTGAGCTTGGTGTAGGCGATCTGGTGGCGCTTCAGCTCCGCCTCGATGAGGGTGAGCATGCGAGTGAACTGGGAGAAGAGGAGGATGCGCCGCCCCTCCTCCACCATCTCCGGCACCATCTCCATGAGCAGCTCCAGCTTTGCCGACCCTTTCACCTGCTCCGCCGCCTTGAGGGAGAGGAGGCGCGGGTCGCAGCAGGTCTGGCGCAGCTTGAGGAGGGCGTCGAGGATGGTGATCTGGCTGCGCGCCAGCCCCTTGTCGGCGATCGCCTCGCGCACCCGCCGCTCCATGGAGACACGGATGGTCTCGTAGAGGGTCGCCTGGTCGTCCCCGAGGGTGGTGGCGCGGACGATCTCGCTCTTCGGCGGCAGCTCGGTGGCCACCTCCCCCTTGGTGCGCCGCAACAGGAAGGGGGCGACACGCCGAGCGAGGGCCTCGCGCCGGTCACCGTCGCCGTGGCGCTCGATGGGGGTGCGCCAGCGTCGTTTGAAGGTGGTGGCGTCACCGAGGAAGCCGGGCATGAGGAAGTCGAGCTGCGCCCACAGCTCCCCCAGGTGGTTCTCCATGGGGGTACCGGTGAGACAGAGGCGGTGGCGGGCGGGAATCTCGCGCACCATCCGCGCGGTGCGCGTGCGCGGGTTCTTCACCGCCTGCGCCTCGTCGAGGATCAAGTAGTGGTAGCGATGGGCGAGGAGGGTCTCGCGGTCGCGGGCCAGCAGAGCGTAGGTGGTCAGCAGCAGATCGGCGGTATCGATCTGCTCGAACCGCTCGCGCCGGTCGGCGCCGTGGAGGAGCACTACCCGCAGGGCCGGGGCGAAGCGGGCTGCCTCGCGTTGCCAGTTCGACATGAGGCTGGTGGGGGCGACGATCAGGGCGGGGCGGTCGAGACGGCCCGCCTCCTTCTCCACCAGGAGGTGGGCGAGGGCCTGGACCGTCTTCCCGAGCCCCATGTCGTCGGCGAGCAGGCCGCCGAGCTGGTAGTCGCGAAGGAACTGGAGCCAGGCGAGCCCCGCCGCCTGGTAGGGACGCAGCTCGCCGCGCAGGCCGGCGGGCGGCGCCACTGGCTCGATGGCACGGAAGTCCAGCAGCCGCCTGCCCAGCTCCCGCAACGGCTCGCCGCCGCGCACAGTAACGCCCTCCTCCTCCAGCTCCGTCAGGCGCGGCGCGTCGAGGCGCGAGAGGCGCAGCGATCCGTCGTCCGCCGGCGGCCGATCGTAAAGCTGGTAGAGGGTGGCGAGGACCGGTCGCAGCCGCTCCGCCGGGAGGGTGAGGTAGTGATCCTCCCCCACCTCCACCGTGAGGGTCGCGGGGAGCTCGCCAGGCCGGTACTGGGCGACCAGCGGCGCGATGAGAGGCACCAGCGGCAGGCGCCGGCCCTCCACATCCAGATCGAAGCGCAGGTCGAACCAGCCTCCGCAAGCCTATCGAGCCACGCCATGCACGCGGCCTCCCGGCGCCGGGGGTCGGGGGGCCCGTTCAACGCATCCCTTGCCGCGAGACAGACCGCCACAACATGCTTGCAATTGAAGGCCACCGGACAACTACACATCCCCTCGACCTCCTCCCATTCGGAGCCCGAACCATGGAGGTGGATCATCTGGGTGTAGGCATGCCCTCTACCGCGGCTGCGCACCTTGCCGGTCACCACGATGGTCCCATCCACCGTCTCTTCCACAAAAAAGGCGATGACAAGGCCGCGGGCGAAGTAGTCCCGCCCCCGGCCGTAATAGATGTCCCCACAGGAATCGCGGATCGATTCGCAGGAGAGGCGGCGGGTGGCGTTCACGAGGGGCGGTCGGGCGGAGATCGGCAGGGGCGTGATTTTGCCTCTTCGCCCGCCCGGGAGCTACGGGCAGCGCCGCGGCCAAGCGCCATCGAAGCGACAGGGATCGTGAGACAAGCCACCGGTGCCGGCCGCCTGCGTGGAGCGGCGAGATAGGCGAAGCTGGGGAGCATGGATCCCCCGCCGCGACGCGGGGAACGTCCTGGAGTCACAGTGGCGAACGAGCGGCGTGCCTATCCGGAAAATGTGGCGGGCGAGTTCTTCGTCGACTCGCGGTGTATCGACTGCGACAACTGTCGCTCCCTGGCGCCCAACATCTTCGTCCAGCAGCCGCCGGCCTCGGGGGAGGACGGGTACAGCTTTGTGGCGCGACAGCCGGCGACGGAGGCAGAGCGAGAGCAGGCGATCGCGGCGTTGGCGGTCTGTCCGGTGGCATGCATCGGCTCCCGTGCCGGGGTGCGACCCCAGGCGGCGGCGGAGGCCTTTCCCCTCCACCTGGAGGGGCCGGTCTCCTTTCTCGGCCAGAGCTCGAAGAAGAGCTTCGGAGGCAAGGCGTACGTCGCCGACCTCGGCGAGAGGCGGGTGATGGTGGATGCGCCTCGATGGGACCGCCACCTGGTTGGGTGGCTGGAGCAGCGGGGCGGCCTCGACCTCATCCTCCTCACCCACCGCGACGACGTGGCCGACGCGCCGCGCTACGCCGAACGGTTCGGCGCGCATGTTCTCATCGGGGCGGCGGACGGCGATGCCTACGACGGCCCGGGCCGCCACCCCCTCCACCTCACCGCACCCGCCCCCCTCGGGAGCCTCCTCGAAGACGGCGCCGGTGTGCCTCCATCCGTGTGGGACCGGATCCGGGTTCTCCCCACCCCGGGCCACACAGAGGGCTCCCTCTGCTACCTCCTCGACGACCGCTACCTCTTCAGCGGCGACCACATCGCCTTCAGCCGCCTCACCGGCCGGCCGTACTGCTTCGACCGCCACTGCTGGTACGACTGGGGAACGCTCCTGGCGAGCGTCCACCTCCTCCTCGACACCCCCTTCGAATGGATCCTCCCGGCCCACGGCCGCTACGGCCACCTGGAGTGGGCGACGATGCGGCCGATGATCGCCGAGGCGGCACGGAGCGGGGCGGCGTAGGGGGTGGCGACAGGCCACGGCCGCCGGAGTGAGGGCCGGGGTGGCACCCTGGGCAGATGGGAAGCATCACCGTCCGTCTCTACGAGGAGCTGAACGACGCCCTGCCGCCTGCCTCGCGCAGGCGCGCCTTCGCCGTGGAGGTGGGCGACGGGGAGCGGGTGGCCCCGCTCCTGCGCCGCCTCGGGGTGGCGGTCGCGACGGTGGATCTCTGTCTGGTGGACGGCGAGGCTGTAGGGCTCGACCACCGGCTCACGGCCGGATCGCGCCTCACCTGCTACCCGGTCTTCGAACGGTTCGACATCGCGCCGGCCACCTCGCTACCCGGCCGCCCCCTGCGCCGAACGCGGCTCCTGGCCGACGCCGACCTCGGCCGCATGGCCCACGACCTGCGGCGACGCGGCCTCGACTGCACCCTCGCCAACGGGGAAACGGATGGTGAGGCCCTCATTGCCCGCTGTCGTGCCGAGGGACGGATCCTCCTTACCCGGGACGCCGCCCTGGCCACACGGCGCGAGATCACCCGCTGCCTCCTCGTAACCGCCGCCAATCCCGAGGCACAGGCAACCGAGGTGGTCGCCCGCCTCCAGATCGAGGACGCTATCCCCGTCGTCCCACGCGAATCTGAGCCGTCCTGAGGGAGACACGAGGGAGAGCCCTACCTCCCGCGGCGGCACACGCGCCGTACGACCGCACCGGCGTGGTGGCCCTCGCCCACATTTCTCACCATGAATCTGCTGGCCGTGTCCTCGTCCGAACCCTCAACGCATCGGTAGGAGGGGGCCATGCCCCCGATCAGGCGACCACCGGAGCGACGGTCGAGGAAATCGCGGGCATGGCCCGCTCCTACCACGGGCCGGCCAGCATCGCAGGATTCCTG
>CAZRGD010000267.1:0-4213 GCA_964599505.1 uncultured Nitrospirota bacterium
GGAGCTCGCTCCTACCTCATCTTCTGCGAGCGGAGCGAGCCACCTTTTTTCGCAACGCGAAAAAAGAAAAAAAAGGACCCGGCCCCCAAGTCTGGCGGGAGGAGGAGCATCCAGACTCAGGAACCGGGCCGTTGGCGGTTACGCCACTGACACCCTTGTCGGTGGGCGGACGGGGGACTTTACCCCGTGTATCCTTCTCCGGCTCATGCACACCCCCTCCGCCTCCTCCTCCGCCCACGACGCCACGACGATCACCTGGGTGGGGACCGTCGCCAACCTCTTTCTGTCGGTGGTGAAGATCGGCGGCGGCCTCCTCGGCCACTCCCAGGCCCTGGTGGCGGATGGTGTTCACTCCTTCTCCGACCTCCTCTCCGACGTCGCCACCCTCATCACCCTCCGCTACGCCGCCGAGCCGGAGGACGAGGGCCACCCGTACGGCCACGGCAAGATCGAGTCGGTGGGGGCGGCGATCGTCGGTACCATGCTCGGGATGGTCGGCTTCGAGCTGATGGTGGACGGCGGCCGGCGCCTCTACCACTTCTGGGGTCACGGCGGCGAGGTGGTGGCGGCGGTCTCCCCCTTTGTCCTCGCCCTGGCGCTCCTCTCCATCGTCACCAAGGAGATCCTCTACCAGCTCACCGTGCGCGTCGGGAGGCGAGAGCAGAACGCGGTCCTGATCGCCAACGCCTGGCACCACCGGAGCGACGCCCTCTCTTCCGTCGTCGTCCTCGTGGGGGTGGGGGGGGCGCTGTTGTGGCATGTTCCGTGGCTCGACGCCGCCGCCGCCTTGCTGGTGGCGGCGATGGTCCTGAAGGTGGCGGCGGAGATCCTCCGCGACGCGGTGGCCGACCTCACCGACCGATCCCTCTCCAACGACGAGCGACAGCAACTCCGGGCGGTCGTGGAGTCGATCGACGGGGTGGTCGCCTTCCACGAGATGCGCACCCGCCGCTTCGGTGGCCGCGCCCTGGTGGACATCCACATCCAGGTGGCGCCGTATATCTCGGTCTCCGAGGGTCACCAGATCGCCGAGGGGGCGCGCTGGGCCCTGCGCGAGGCGGACCCCCACCTCATCGACGTGATGGTCCACGTCGACTCGGAGAACGACCTCTATGCGACCCCCGGCGGCAACCACCTACCGAGTCGAGGGGCGTTGGAGGTGTATCTTCCGGGCCTGATCCATCAGCTCCACTATCGCAAGGGCAAGGTGGAGGTGGACCTCCTGCTGCCCGCGGGGGAGAGGGTGGACCCGGCGGCGGTGGCCGAGCTCCAGCGCCGCTGGCCCGAGGTGGTGATCCGCGAGACCTTCACGAATCGGTAGCGGTTCGAGAATGGACCATGGTTGTTGACCATGGTACGATTAAGCCTGCGGAGGCAGACCATGGAAACCATCCCCATCTCGCGGTTCAAGGCGACCTGCCTGGCGGTCTTGGAGCAGGTGCGGCGCACCGGAGAGCCGATCCTCATCACCCGTCGCGGCCAGGCGGTAGCCGAGGTAGTGCCGCCGCACGCCCCCTCTGCGGGGACCTCATGGCTGGGGCAGATGCGCGGGACGGGGCACATCGTCGGAGATGTGGTCGCACCGGCCGCCTCAGAGGGGGAATGGGAGGCCCTCGGGGAGTGAAACCGCTCCTCGATACCCACATCTTCCTCTGGGGGCTCCTGGAGCCGGCCCGCCTCCGCAGCGAGGTGGTCGCGGCACTGGAGGCGGCCGCCGAGGTGTGGCTCTCGCCGATCACCGTGTGGGAGAGCCTGCTCCTCGCGGAGCGCGGCCGGGTGGTCCTCGAGCCCGACGGCCCTACCTGGATGCGCAAGGTTCTCCGCGCCACCGCTTTTCGGGAGGCACCCCTCACCCATGAGGTGGCGCTCGCCAGCCGTGGGGTCGACCTCCCCCACCAGGATCCGGCAGACCGGTTTCTCGTCGCCACCGCCCTCACCTACGGGCTCACCCTGGTCACCGCGGACACGCGGATCGTGGCGGCGCAGGCGTGTGACCTGCTCGCGGCGTGAGCCGGTCCTAGGAGTCTGTCGGGCTTTGGCGATCGTCGCGAGGGAAAGTGGGCTCGAGTCCGGATTGCGATCCGGGCCGAGATCCGCTTTCCCGTAGTAGATCGGGCCAAAGTCCGACAGACTCCTAGGGCGGCTAGCCGCCCTCGGGCGGGTCACCGGGGCAGCGGGGCGGTGGGCCGGCGAGGGGGTTGTGGGCGGCATCGCGCGCCGTGCGGCAGAGGTGGCGGTAGAGGGTGGTCACCGCGCGTGCGGTCGCCGCACGGTCGCCGCCGTTGTCGATGAGGAAATCCGCGAGGTCGCGCTTTGCCTCGATGGGGAGCTGGGCGGCGAGCCGCACCCGTGCCTCCGCCTCGTCGAGGCTGTCGCGTGCCACCATCCGGGTGATCTGCACCTCAGGAGGGGCGTAGACGAGGATCGTGCCGTCGAGGGCCCAGTCGTGCTGTACCTCGAAGAGCAGCGGGATCTCCGCCACCACCACCCGGGTGGGCTCCGCCAGGCGGGCGGCGCGCAGGGCTCCGAGGCCGATGGCGGCGATCCTGGGGTGGAGGATCGCCTCCAGGTCGCGGCGTGCCTCGGGGTCGTGGAAGACGATGGCGGCCAGCGCCGCGCGGTCGAGCTCTCCCCTCTCGGTCAGGATGTCGGGGCCGAAGCGCGCCACCACCTCGCGCAGCCCCGCGCTCCCCACGACCACCGCCTCCCGTGCCCAGGTGTCGGCGTCGAAGGTCCGTGCCCCCTCCTGCTCCAGGAGGCGGAGGACCAGCGATTTGCCGGTGGCGATGCCGCCGGTGAGGCCGTAGAGGGGCATGGGGAGCGTTCAGCGAACGGCGGAATGGCCGTGGCCGAGAGTGGTTAGCAGACTACCGGCCGCCGGCGGGGAGGGCCACCGGTGGCTCTCGTCGCTCGGGCGAGCACCGGTAGAGGTCGCTTACTCCACAGGCAGGAGCCGAAAAGCCGGGCAGTGGCGCGGCCGGACGGCGCCGAAGTGGCGGCGGTCGAGGGTGATGACGAGGTCGGTGTTCAGGCGCTCGGCGAGGACCACGACGCTGGCGTCGGTCCCCCCGAGGGGGAAGTCGCCGTACTGCCGTACCAACTCCGCCATGCGCCGCCACTCCTCCGGAGTCGGCGCCTCGATCTCGAATTCCTGAAGGCTCTTCAGGAAGGTCGCCTCCACCGCGGCGCCCAGTCGCCGGCCGACGAGATAGGTCGCCTCGGTCACCACCAGGGCGGGAATGATGAGGCGCATCCCCGCTGATTCCATGGCGGCGACGCTCGCCCGGTGGTCCTGGTCGTCCGCATCCACCGCCGCGTAGAGCGGTCCGGTGTCAACGATCGCGATCACCATCCCACTCCCGCGCGAGGATCGCCTCGGCGTCTCGGCCGGTGGTCTGGGTCCCGCTGCGTCCGAGGGCGGCGAAGGGGAGCGACCCGGAACCGGTGGATGGCCCCAGGCTCTGGCCGAGGGTCTGGCGGACCAGGGCGGAGAGGGTGAGGCCACGCCGCCGCGCCGCCCGCGCCAGGGCCTCCGCCTCCTCCTCGGGGAGGCTGATGGTGATGCGCTTCATACATTCATACTTGCAGCGAATGGATCCTCCGTCAACGGTCGGGTCGCAGCTCAGACCGCTTCCCTACTCTGAGAATCAGCGGAAACAAGATGGGGTACCCGACCGTAGGGTCGGCAGAGGCCGACCGACGCCGTCATCTCAAGAAGTACGATGCTCGGCGGGCTGAAGCCCGCCCTACGGACCGTGCCATCTCGGTCTGCATTGCTATTTCCGCTGGTCCTACTCTCCCACCAGGCGGAAGGTGAGGTCGACGGTGATCGGCTCGCCGGCGAGCATCCGGGCGGCGGTCGGGTTGAGGGGGAAGCAGTGGTCGAGGGTGCGCAGGGCGGCGCGGTCGAGCAGCCGCGAGCCGGAGGTGCGGGCGACCTCGGCGGCGGCGAGGCCGCCGTCCGGGGCGACCCGGAAGCGCAACCCCACGGTCCCCTCGATCCCCCGCCGCCGCGCCTGGAGGGGGTAGCGGCGGTGGGACTCCAGGCGCCGGTAGAGGGCGGCGATCGCGGTGGCGCGGCCCCGGCCCGGCGGACCGACCCCACCCGCGCCGGCCACGCCGCCGGTGTGGGCGACCGGCCCGGAGGGCGGTGTGATCGGCGCGGATGGGGTGGCCGTCGGCGCCCCCGTCGCGGTGGTCTCCTCCCCTGCCG
>CAZRGD010000268.1:0-1748 GCA_964599505.1 uncultured Nitrospirota bacterium
CCCCCCACCCCTGCGCGCGTAGCGCGCCTCACCCATGCCTCCCCAGCTCCTTCACCGCGCGCACGAAGGCGCGGGCGTTTTCTACCGGGACGTCGGGGAGCATGCCGTGGCCGAGGTTGAAGATGTGGCCCACCTCTCCGGCGGCGTCCAGGACTCGCTGGACCTCCCGGCGGATCCGCTCTTCGGTGCCGTAGAGGGCGCACGGGTCGAGGTTGCCCTGGAGGCAGTGGGTGGCGCCGTACTTGCGTTTCGCCTCCGCCATGTCGGTGCGCCAGTCCAGCGACAGGACGTCGGCGCCGAGGGTCGCCATCGTGTCGAGGTGGTGGCCGCCGCCGTTGATGTAGAGGATCACCGGGACGCCGTCACGGTGCAGCCCGTCGATCACCTGGCGGGTGTAGGGGGCGGCGATCTCGCGGTAGTCCTCGGGGGAGAGGGCCCCGGCCCAGGTGTCGAAGAGCTGTACCGCCTGGGCGCCGTTTTCGATCTGGTAGTTGAGGTAGAGGGTGACCTGGTCGGCGATCTTCTTCAGGAGCCGGTGGAGGGTCTCGGGCTCGCGGTAGTACCACCGCTTGATGTGGTTGAAGTTCTTTCCGGTGCACCCCTCCACCGCGTAGGTGGCGAGGGTGTACGGGGCGCCGGTGAAGCCGAGCAGCGGTACCCGGCCGGCGATCCGCTCACGGCAGAGGTGGAGGGTGTCCCCGACGAAGGCGAGGCCGTCGGCCGGGTCGATCACCGACAGTCGGTCGATATCGGCGGCGGTGCGGATCGGATCGGGAAAGCGCGGCCCCTCGCCCTTGCCGAAGGTGAGCTCCAGCCCCATCGGTTCGAGCATGGTGAGGATGTCGGAGAAGACGATCACCGCGTCCACGTCCACCGCCTCCAGGGGCTGGATGGAGACCTCGGCGGCGAGCTCCGGGGTCTTGCACATGGTGAGGAAGTCCGCCTTCTCGCGCACCGCGCGGTATTCGGGGAGAAAACGGCCCGCCTGGCGCATCATCCATACAGGGGTGCGCTCCACCGGCTGGCGGAAGGCGGCGCGGATCAAGAGGTGGTCGGCCATTGGGGGCTCCTTCGATTGGCAAAGAGAGGCAGCCGCGCACTATGTTCGATGGATGACAGCACCGGCAACCCGTCCCACGGTCACCGTCTACTTCGACTTCATCTGTCCCTTCTGCTACCTCGGCGGCCTGCGCCTCCGTCGTCTCCAGGCGCGGTGGGGGTTCAACGTTCGTTGGGAGGGGATCCAGATCCACCCGGAGACGCCGCGCGAGGGGGCACCCATCGCCCGCTTCGGCGAGGATCTATTGCGTCGCGCCGCCACCGGCATCGTCGCCCTGGCGGAGGAGGAGGGGGTGGAGCTCAACCTCCCCCTCACCCTCGCCAACTCCGGGCTGGCCCACCGGATGGCGGAGCTGGCCCGACAGGAGGGGTGCCTCGACGCCTATCTCGACCGCGTCTTCGCCGCCAGCTTTCAGGAGGGGCACAACATCGGGGATGGGGAGACCATCCCGGCGATCGTCCGTTCCCTGGGGATCGAACGGCAGGCGATCGGCCGCTTCCTCGATGACCGTGACGGCTTCACCCGGCTCATCACCGCCCGCCTGCGGGCGGTGGCTGCGGCGGGCTTCCGCGGCTTCCCGGCGGTGGTGATGGGGGAGCAGAGCTGGCAGGGGGTCCAGCCGGAGGCGGTGTGGGAGGCCGGGCTGAAGTCGATCGGCGCCTGCCCCGTGGCCGGTAGCTGACCGCCG
>CAZRGD010000268.1:1848-4206 GCA_964599505.1 uncultured Nitrospirota bacterium
TTGGAGCGGGCTCGCCCCGCGATCCGCTGGTGGCCCATCGAAATAGAGGTTGCGCGAGGCGTCTCTTACGGGTGAACCGCCTTGCGCTGGGCAGGCTCAACTTAAGTACCTTACGAAAGTGAACGAAGATAACTTGACAGAAGAAGACTCACGTCCTACCTTCGCGGTGAGCGCTCGAGAGGAGAATCGACCATGATGACTCACACCCTGGTGGCCCAGCCCACCGACCTGACCCGATACCTGGAAGAGATCGCCCGTCACCCGCTGCTCACCCGGGAGGAGGAGTACGACCTCGCGGTGCGCGTCCACGACGACCACGACGTCGACGCGGCGCGCAGCCTGGTCCTCGCCAACCTCCGCTTCGTGGTCAAGGTAGCGAAGGAGTACTCGCGCTTCGCCCTGCCGCTCCTCGACCTGATCCAGGAGGGCAACATCGGCCTGATGCACGCGGTCAAGCGGTTCGACCCCTACCGCGGCTTCCGCCTGCTCACCTACGCGGTCCACTGGATCCGCTCCTTCATGAAGGAGTACATCATCCGCAACTGGTCGATGGTGAAGCTCGCCTCGGCGCGGGTGCAGAAGAAGCTCTTCTTCCAGCTCGTCCACCTCGACACCCACGCCGGTGGGGGTAGCGAGGCGGAGGCGTACCGGAAGCTCGCCGAGGATAGCAAGGTTCAGGAGGAGATCGCCCGGGCCGTCGCGGAGCGGGTCCGTCACCGTGATCTCTCCCTCGACCTGCCGTCGACCCACGACGACGGCGCCGGTGCCACCCTGATGGAGTTTCTTCCCAGCGAGCAGGAGGCGCCCGATGTCCAGTATGGGCGCGAAGATCTCGATCAGCGGGTGCGGCAGGTGGTGGAGGGGCTGCGCCCGAGCCTGAACGAGCGCCAGCGCTACATCCTCGACGAGCGGCTCATGAGCGACGAGCCCCTGGCGCTGGCGGCGATCGGTGAGCGGTACGGCGTCTCCCGCGAGCGGGTGCGCCAGCTCGAGGTGAAGCTGAAGCGCAAGCTGGCCACCGCCCTCGCCCCCCTGGCGCCCGCCGTGACGGCGGGGTGAGGCGGTGATTCATGGCTACCACCGACTACTACAAGGAGCTCGGTGTCGCACGCGACGCGGAGGAAAAGCAGATCAAGCGCGCCTACCGCCGCCTGGCGCGTAAGCACCATCCGGACGTCAACCCGGGCGACGCCAAGGCGGCGGAGCGGTTCAAGCGGATTGCCCGTGCCTACGGGGTCCTCTCCGACAAGAAAAAGCGGCGCCTCTACGACCGCTACGGTGAGGCGGGGCTGAGCGAGGGGTTCCAGGAGGGGGCGGGACCGTCGGGCGGTTTCAAGGGTGGCGCCGAGGGCTTCCCGGGTGGTTTCCCCGGTGGCGCGGGGGGCTTCGGGGCCGAGGGGCTCGGCGACATCTTCGGCCAGTTCTTCGGCGGCGGTCGGCCGCGCGGCCCGCAGCGCGGTGCCGACGTGGAGACGGAGGTCACCCTCACCCTCGACGATGCCGCCCACGGCACTCGGCGGCGGATCACCCTCGGCGATCGTAGCCGGGTCGACGTGAAGATCCCTACCGGGGTCGACACCGGCACCCGTATCCGGGTCACCGGCAAGGGGCAGCCCGGTCCCGGCGGCGGCCCCCGTGGCGACCTCTTTGTGCGGGTGCGCATGGCGTCGCACCCCTACTTCCGGCGGGAGGGACAGAACATCTACCTCGACCTCCCCCTCACCCTCACCGAGGCCACCCTCGGGACCTCGGTGCGGATCCCTACCCTCGACGGGCCCACCCAGCTCAAGGTCCCCGCCGGGATCGCCTCGGGGGCCAAACTACGGCTGCGCGGCAAGGGGCTGCCGACCGCCAAGGGCGATCATCGTGGTGACCAGTTCGTGGTGATCAAGATCGTCCCCCCCAAGAAGCTGAGCGACGCCGCCCGTGCCCACCTCGAAGAGGTGGCGCGTCTCGTCCCGTACGACCCGCGCCGGGGCCTCGCGTGGGCAAAGGAGGGGCGGTAATGGCACGCCGGCCCGGCTACTCGATTTCGGTGGTGGCGGAGATGTTCACCATCCACCCGCAGACCCTGCGTGCCTATGAGCGTCAGGGACTGATCACCCCCGAGCGCACCGCCGGCAACACCCGCCGTTACACCGAGGAGAACCTCGAAGAGCTGGAGATCATCCTCAACCTTACCCGCGAGCTCGGGGTCAACCGCGCCGGGGTCGAGGTGATCCTCCACATGCGCCGCCAGCTCACCGAGATGCGCTATGAGGCGCGCGAGCTCCTCCAACGCGTCTACCGTGACCTCGCCGCCGGCAAGAACCTGCCGATCCCGCGACCGCCGTCTGATATCGCGGTGCGCGACGACGA
>CAZRGD010000269.1:0-4206 GCA_964599505.1 uncultured Nitrospirota bacterium
GGACTCGAGCCCGCTTTTCCTCGCGACGATCGCCAAAGTCCGACAGACTCCTAGTCCCTAACCCCTAGTCCCTGCGAGCGAAGCGAGCCCCCATGCCCACCATCGCCGCCATCCAGACCGTTGCCACCGGCAACGTGGAGCGCAACCTCGCCCACCTCGCCGAGCTCATTGCGGTGGCGGTGGAGCGCGGTGCCGATCTCGTCTGCCTGGGGCAGCTCTGTTGCACCCCGTGGTTTCCCGCCACCGGGAAGCCGGTGCCGATCGAGGACCACCGGCCGCTGCTCGATTCCCTCGCCGAGGTGGCCGCCGCCAAGTCGGTTCACCTGATCGCCCCGTTGCCCGAGCGCGACGGCGACCGGTGGTACAACACCGCATTCCACCTCACTTCCGAGGGGGAGGTGGCGCACCGCCACCGCAAGCGCCAGCTCCCGGAGATCGACGGCTACCGCGAGCGCTCCTGCTTCGCCGCCGGCGACGGGCCACCGGAGGTGTTCGACGTGGCGGGTTTCAAGGTCGGGGTACAGATTTGCTGGGAGAACTACTTCCCGGAGGGGGCGCGGCTCCTGGCCCTCGCCGGTGCCGATCTCATCTTCGCCCCCACCGCCGCCGCCTTCGACACCCACGACCGGTGGCGCGCCCTGCTGGCCACCCACGCCCTGTGTAACAACCTCTTCGTCCTGCGCCTCAACCGGACGGGGGAGGAGGGTGACCTCCGCTTCTACGGCCGCTCCTTCATCGCCGACCCCTTCGGCGCCGTCATCGCCGAGGCGGGCGAGGGCGAGTCAATCCTCATGGCCGAGATCGACCCCGCCCGCATCGCCGAGGCGCGCGAGCGCACCCACTTCCTCGACGACCGGCGACCGGAGAGCTACGGCGGGCTCACCGTCGCGCGCGCACCCGGCGCGTAGGTCGGCCCTCTCCACCCTCCCCCACCGGGATGCACCGGCGTCGCAAGCGGTGAGATCGGGGGTGGGTGGCGGCCTGGACGGCGGGGGGGTCACGCAAAAGCGCGAAGGCGCAAAGGGTGATCCCAAGCATGGGCTGTTCTTCCTTCGGGAGGCCCATGTTATCCATCCAGGGAGCTGCACACTCCCCTGTCGCACTGGCGCGTGCCGATGGCCCCAACAGCAACGCTTCCGCAACGGGGGTCAGCCTCCCGAGGGGGAAGTCATACTGTCTAGGCTGTTTCGCCCAGATCTCGGCGCCCCTCATGAATGAAATCCACGATCTCATCACGATCGAGACCATGGATTACGGTTGGCCGGGGTCGACGGTTCGCGAGATGATGGCCTCGAAGGCGGCCACGCGCTCCGGCTCGTCCAAGGCCTCGGCGAACTGGCGCACGTAGTCTCGGATGCGGTCGAGGTCGACAGTGCTCCCCCAGCGCAGGAGCAGCCGTTCCACGTCGGCACGGTCTTGCTCACGCCACGCCACGACCTTCAGGACGATGAGGTCCTCGGGTTGGACGACCCGGATGGAGATGCCGGCAAAGGGCTCCTTCGTGGCGCGGGCCAACGCCTCCTCTTCAAAGGGGAGCCACGCCAGGGTCAGGTCGATGGGGGTACCGCTGGCTTCGTGGCGCAAGAGGAGCACCTGTTGTTGTCGCGCGAATGCGACCGCGTCGGAGATCCTCGGCACAATCCCATGCTCGGCTAGCGGCTCCATTACCTGCGCCACATCGAGCCCTTCGCCCCAGACGGTCGCGTCGATGTCGCGGGTAAGACGTGGGATGCCCCGGGCGATGAGGGCCATCCCGCCGATGATCATCGCCGGAGCCCCCACCTGATCCAGCGCCGCCTGCACCGCGGCGAGGGCCTGGAGCAGGGATCGATCCGCCGGCTCACTCACCGCCGCACCCAACGCCGGAGCCGGCGCCAACGGGTACAGGTGACCCGCCGTTCCGCGCGCGACCGGGCATCCTCCGGCAGCGGCCAGCCGAGACATCTACCGGCCAACGCCACCAGCGCCAGCGCATCACGGACGACATCCTCACCGGACTCGTGGCTTTTTCCCGATTCCTGACGCTCCCGTTCGCCCCCCCGCCGCCGGGCATCACACCAGTGTCGGATCGACTCCCGTTCCATACGCCAAAGCTACCACAGGGTCCTCCGCTACCCCTCTTGGCACTTCCCCTTTGCGCCCCGGGCCTTTGCGCCTTGGCGTTGAATACCCTGCTCACCACCCACCGCCGTTCTTACTCCAACTTGAGGAGCATCCGCTCGCGGTACGCTACCAGCTCGCGCCCGTCGCGGATGCGGGCCACGAGGTCGGGGTTGGCGATGAAGGGGCGGCCGATCGCGGCGAGGTCGCACTCGCCCGCGGCGACCGCGGCGGCCGCCGTCGCCCCGGTGAAGCCGCCGCATGCCACGAGCCGGCCGGGATAGTGGGCGCGCAGGTAGGCGGCGACGGTGCCCTCTTTCAAGTAGTCGTAGGTCCAGTCGTGGTCGGCGATCCCGGCGTGGACGTAGGCGAGATCCCGGCCGCCGAGCTTGGCTAGGAGGTGGTCGAAGACCGCCACGTCGCGCGGATCCGCCTCCATGAAGTGGTAGGCGGCGGGCGACAGGCGGATCCCGGTGCGGCCCGCGCCGATCGCCGCGGCCACCGCGTCGACCACCTCCAGGCAGAAACGCGCCATGCGCGCCGGGTCGCCGCCGTAGGCGTCGTCGCGCCGGTTCGTGTGGTGGTGGAGGAACTGGTCGATGAGGTAGCCGTTGGCGCCGTGGATCTCGACGCCATCGAAACCTGCCGCCTTGGCGTTCGCCGCCGCCGTCCCGTAGGCCGCTACGACCTCCGGGATCTCCTCGACGGCCAGGGCCCGCGGGGTGGTGTAGGTGAGGTCGGTGCGCGGTACCTTTCCCTCGGGCGCCACCGCCGATGGCGCAATGGGGGAGGCGCCTGCGAGGTAGGTGGGGTGGGAGACCCTGCCCACGTGCCAGATCTGGCAGAAGATCCGCCCGCCGGCGGCGTGCACCGCCTCGGTCACCCGCCGCCACCCGGCCACCTGCTGCTCGCTGAACAGGCCGGGCGTATTCGGGTACCCCTGGCCGTCGGGACGGACGATGGTCCCCTCGGTGATGATCAGCCCCGCCGAGCCACGGCGGGCGTAGTAGGCGGCCATCTTCTCGGTCGGCACCAGCCCGTCGCCCGCCATGCACCGGGTCATCGGGGCCATGACGATCCGGTTCGGCAGGGTGAGCCCAGCGCCGAGCTCAAGGGGGGTGAAGAGGGGGCTCACATCGATTCCGGGCTCGTCCATGGTCACCCTCTTTACCCCACACCGCCCCCGGGGGCGACCCCGACCCACCTCCGACTTGGCGCGTCTCTGCGGGTGGCGGCCGACGCCGAGGGGATCAACTTTGGCCTCGGCAACCACCTGGACAAAGCGGCTCCGTACGCCTATGTTGTGTGCATATGCTCATTACCAGGTGCACCATGTCACCGAGACCCAAGAAGATACGTCGTTGCGGATGCCGGCTCAGGGGGCGTGCCTTCAAGCCCACGGGCATCCCCATGGGGGTCCTTGAACAAATCGAGATGTACCGCGACGAAGTCGAGGCGATAAAGCTCTGCGATCTCGACGGCCTGACCCAGGAGGAGGCGGGGCAGCGCATGGGGGTATCGAGAGGGACGGTGCAACGCATCCTGAGCTCTGCAAGGAGAAAGGCCGCCGAGGCGCTTTCCGGCAGCAAGGCCATCGTCTTCGCTCCGGTTGTCTGCAGGGAGATAGAAGAAAGCAAGGAACCCTCACCAAAAAAGGAGAAGAAACCATGAGAATCTGTTTCCCGATCAAAGAGAATGCTGGACTGCAAAGCCGGGTCCATGGCCATTTCGGATCCGCGCCCATGTTCGTGGTGGCCAAGGAGGGGGGTGATGGCTCGTCGGAACCGGTGCTTGATGTCGTGCACAATGCGAACGCGAATCATGTCCATGGCCAGTGCAGCCCGGTGGCTGCCCTGGGATCTGCAAGGGTGGATTGCGTCGTCGTGGGCGGCATCGGAGGCGGTGCCGTGAACAAGCTCTCTTCGATGGGGATCCGGGTCTTCAGGGCCCAGAGCGGAACCATCGAGAAAAACCTGGCGCTTCTCCGACAGGAGCGGCTCAAGCCGGTCGATCCTGCCATGGCGTGCACCGGCCACGACCATGGCGACGGCTGCGCGCACTAGGAGTCTGTCGGACTTAGGCGATCGTCGCGAGGGTGAGGAAACC
>CAZRGD010000270.1:0-4195 GCA_964599505.1 uncultured Nitrospirota bacterium
TCAGTGGAATCTGCGGCGCCGGTACCGGCGCCCTGGCCTGCCTCCTCGCCGAGGTCGGGGCGGCGGTGCGCGGCTCCGACGACCACGTCTACCCGCCGATGAGCGATTACCTGGCGGCGCGCGGGGTGGAGATCCGCCACGGCTACCGGGCCGACCACCTCGCCGACCGCCCCGACTGGGTGGTGATCGGCAACGCCCTGTCGCGCGACAACCCGGAGGCGGCGGCGGCGCGCGACCTGGGCCTCCCCACCACCTCCTTTGCCGCCGCCCTGGAGGCGTGGGTCCTGCCGGGCCGTCTGTCGATCGTCGCTGCCGGCACCCACGGCAAGACCACCACCACGACGCTTGCCGCCCACCTCCTGCGTGAGGCCGGCCTCGACCCGGGGTGGCTCATCGGCGGCCTGCCGCAAGGTCTCCCCGGTCCCGCCCACCTCGGCGGCGGCGCCCCCTTCGTGGTCGAGGGCGACGAGTACGACACCGCCTATTTCGACAAGGGGTCGAAGTTCCTCCACTACCGGCCTGCCATCTGCATCCTCACCTCGATCGAGCTCGACCACCTCGACATCTTCGCCGACCAGGCGGCGGTCGACCGCGCCTTCGGCAACCTCCTGGCATTGCTCCCCGCCGACGGCCTGCTGGTGGCGTGCGGCGACGACGCCGGCGTCCGGCGGGTGGTCACGGCCACACCGCCGGCGTGTCCGGTGGTGTGGTACGGCCTCGGACCGGGGGTCGATGTGCAGGCCCAGGCGGTGGCGCAGACCGGCGAGGCACGAAGCTTTCGCCTCGCCCTCGCCGACGACACCCTCACCTTTTGCCTCCCGATGGCCGGCGACCACAACGTCGCCAACGCCACCGCGGCGCTCATCGCCGCCCACCACGCCGGCGCCGAGCCCTCTGCCCTGGCGACGGCGCTGCCCCGCTTCGCCGGCGTGCACCGCCGCCAGGAGGTGGTGGCGGAGGTGGCGGGGGTGACCCTGATCGACGACTTCGCCCACCACCCGACGGCGGTAGCCGCCACCCTCGACGCCCTCGCCCGCCGCTATCCCGGTCGCCGTCTGTGGGCGGTCTTCGAGTTTCGCTCCAACTCGGCGATCCGCCGCCGCTTCGAGACCGACTACGCCGAGGCGCTGGCCCACGCCGACCGCGTCGCCCTGCCGCCAATTCTGCGAAGCCACCGGCTGGAGCCTGCGGAGCTCCTCGACCCGCAGGTGGTGGCACGCGCCCTCACCGCCGCCGGCACACCGGCCACCGCCTGCACCGACCTCGACGGTCTCATCGCCCACCTGGAATCCGAGCTACGGCCGGGCGACGTGGTGGTGGTGATGTCCTCGGGCGGCTTCGACGGCCTCCTCGGGCGCCTGACCCACAGCCTCAGCGACCGCGCCAAACAGAAATTGGCTCTTGAAGTCACACTCCGCCCCCGCTAGCTTTCCTCTCCTTATTATTTACCGGAAATCCAGCCTTCCGCAGCGGTGTACTCACCTCAGGAGTTTCGCATGAACCGCCTTCTCCTCCTCGTCATTGCCTCCCTCACCGTGGTCTCCCTTGGCGCCTGCGCCAAGAAGAACATCCGCGACACCCCGGTCACCCCCACAGAGGTGACGGCGAAGCAGGACGAGGGTGAGCTGTTCGCGGTCACCCCGAGTGGCAGCGAAGAGGGTGGTCTTCTTGGCTCCACCACCGAGGACGGGCTCGCCGGCGGCGGCGCCGCGGAAGGCGGTGAGGCTGGAGGCGGCACCATGGGTGCGCCTCCCATCCCGTCGCTGGAGACCCAGGGGATCGAGGACGTCTACTTCGCCTTCGACTCCGCCGATCTCACCGCCGAGGGCCGCACCACCCTGGCCAAGGATGCGGCGATCATCGGACGCGTCGGTGGCCACTACCAGATCGAGGGCCACTGCGACGAGCGCGGCTCCGCCGAGTACAACCTCGCCCTCGGCGACCGGCGGGCCAGGGCGGTGCGCGACTACCTCGTCTCTCTCGGCGTCGACCCGGCCGCCCTCTCCACGATCTCCTACGGTGAAGAGCGTCCCTTCGCGGAAGGCCACGACGAGAGCGCCTGGTCGCAGAACCGCCGCGGCCACTTCGTCGCCCAGTGACCCGTATGGGCCCAGTGGGCGTGTGAGCGTGTGAGGTCTCCTCGCCAACAGCCGCGTCGCCGCACCTTCCGCGGTCCTGCTGCGGTCGCGTTGACCACCCTCCTGTTGGGGGTGATCGGGTGTATCCCCGGACCGCCCCGGGAGCTGACCTGGATGCGCCAGGACATCAAGGGGCTCCAGGACCAGGTGCGCCGGCTGCGCACCGAGGTGCGACGGCCGGAGCTCGCCGCCCAGGTGAAGTCGCTGGAGGCGCGCCAGCGCCGCAGCCAGCAGGCCCTCTCCGACCGCATGGTGGAGATCGAGGGACGCCTCGGGGAGATGAGCCGACAGATGGAGCAGCTACAAGCGACCACCGAGGAGGCGAGCCACGCCACCGGCGAGACACGCAAGGAGAACGCCGCCCTCACCGCGCGCCTCGCCATCGCCGAGTCCGGGATGCGCGAAGCGAGCCGCCGCGCCGGCGAGCAGCAGGGCCAGCTCGCGCCGCTGGAGAGCCACCTCGCCGCGGTGGAGGCGGAGGTCGACGCCCTGGAGAAACAGGTCACTGCGCTGCTCACCCGCAGGACTACCCCGCCGTCCGCGAAGGCGAAGAAGAGGAAGAAGACCACTTCGAAGAAAAAGAGAAGCAAGAAGGTCCAGTCCTCCAAGAGCACCAGCAAGACGCCCACAAAGGCCGGTTACGGTAAGGCAAAGGCAATCGGTGTCAGCGCCGCCGCCCAGGCAAGCTACAACGCGGCCTTGAAGCAGATCCGTAGCGGCGATCGAGCCAAGGGGATCGCCGCCATGGAGGCATTCGCCAAGGCGAACCCGCACACCGCGCTCACCGACAACGCCTACTTCTGGATCGGTCAGGGGTACTACGCGGCGGGAGAGTACAAACGGGCGATCTTCAACTTCGATACCCTCTTCATCGGCTTCCCCAAGTCCGACAAAGCGCCCGGCGCGCTCCTCAAGGAGGGGCTCTCCTTCCTCGCCCTCGCCCGCGCCGGGAAGAGCGACGCCACCTTCGACGACGCCCGTATGGCCCTCCAGCAGGTCGTCCACGACTACCCCGGCTCCGCCGAGGCGAAGGTGGCGCAGCAAGAGCTGGCGAAGCTCAAGGGAAAGTAAGGCGGCAGCCTGCCGCCCTAGGAGCCGCCATGGAGGTGCGTGAGGCCACACAACCATCGGTGGGCGCCACGGCTGCATCCCCGCCGCTCCTTGAGGTGCGCGGTCTCACCAAGGAGTTCCCGGTCCGGGGCAGCCGCCGCACCCTGCGGGCGGTCGACCGCCTCGACCTCGACCTCGCCACCGGAGAGACCCTCGGCCTGGTGGGCGAATCCGGTTGCGGCAAATCGACCGCCGGACGCTGCTGCCTGCGCCTCATCGAGCCCACCGCCGGCACCGTCCACTTCAACGGCATCGATCTGCGCGCCCTGCGCGGCAGGCGGCTGCGCCGCTTCCGTCGCCACCTCCAGTACATCTTTCAGGACCCCTACTCGTCGCTCAACCCGCGTATGCGGGTCGTGGAGCTCGTGGGCGAGGCGATCCGCGTCCATCGATTGCGCCCGAAGGGGGAGGTCCGCAACCGGGTCACCGAGCTCCTCGACGTGGTCGGCCTCGGGGGAGACGCCCTCGACCGTTACCCGCACGAGTTCTCCGGCGGCCAGCGGCAGCGCATCGGCATCGCCCGGGCGCTTGCCGTGGAGCCGCGGCTGATCATCGCCGACGAGCCGGTCTCGGCGCTGGATGTGTCGGTGCAGGCGCAGGTCATCAACCTCCTCCGGGATCTCAAGGCACAGTTCTCCCTCACCTACCTCTTCATCTCCCATAACCTCTCGGTGGTACGCCACATCAGCGACCGGGTGGCGGTGATGTACCTGGGCCGGCTGGTGGAGGAGGCGCCCACCGCGGACCTCTTCGCCGGCCCCGCCCACCCCTACACCCGCGCCCTGCTCGCGGCTGAGCCGATCCCCGACCCGAGCCGTCGCACCACCGCCGTGCCGCTGACCGGTGAGATCCCGAGCCCAATCGACCCACCCCCTGGCTGCCCCTTCCACCCGCGCTGCCCCGAGGTGCTCCCCCAGTGCAGCCGCGAGCTCCCCGCCGACCACACC
>CAZRGD010000271.1:0-4147 GCA_964599505.1 uncultured Nitrospirota bacterium
CCGCCCGCCGGCGCCACCCCGGCTCGCCCCCGCGGCGGGCCGCTCCGCGGCCAGCTGGCACGCCCCATCCTCCGCGCGCCCGCCACCCGGCCCCTCCGCTACCCGGGAGGCCAGCCCGGCGCCCCCGCGCGCCTTCTGCAGGGGGCGGCGGCCGGCCGGCCGCCGCGACTGGCGGAGCTGAGCCAGTAAGGCGGGTGCCGCGGGCGGACGGCCGAGAGGTCAATTGGAATGATGAAACTGCCTATTCCCTTTGCTCAGCCTCGCCCCGAGATTGGCGCTCTCTCCCATGATCGGCACATGGATGGCGCCCGGAAAGAAAATTCACCACAGAGGCACAGAGGACACAGAGAACCGCATCGGAAGACAAACCTACGGCACGACACCGCCTGTCATGGCGCCCACATGGCACTCCACACGCAGGATTGGTTTCTCGCCAGCCATTTTGAGAGACGTCGATTCGAATGGCTCTTGGGCAGAATCCACCTCGCTACCAACGCAACTACGGGAGAGAAGCCAGCGAAGGCGGACACCCTCCCAGGCAGTTCTCTGTGCCCTCTGTGGCAACGATCGCTTTCAGGGCCGTCGCCGTAACCGTTTTGTGCTCCATGCGACATCTCTTTTCCCTTGAATCGATGGCCGCGTCGCAATCGTAGTCGCCTCTCATGAACGGAGTGTATGGGAATGGAGATGAGTTATTTATCGAGAAGTTACCCTGTGGTTGTTTGATGGGACAAGAACTATGAGTGACGCTG
This sequence comes from uncultured Nitrospirota bacterium, assembly GCA_964599505.1. Taxonomy (GTDB): domain Bacteria; phylum CG2-30-53-67; class CG2-30-53-67; order CG2-30-70-394; family CG2-30-70-394; genus CG2-30-70-394. The sequence continues at coordinate 753 of CAZRGD010000271.1, forward strand.
ATAGACGCCGCCGTGCCGTACTGGAAACAGCCCGTAAGCGCGGAGAGAATGCACGCATCAAGTTGCTCAAATATATCACCGACGACGATCCGCTTGTCCGCGAGTGGGCAGTTGAGGGCCTAGTCCGCCGTAAAGCTGTCTCACAGGAAGTTGTGGACAGCTTGCTGCATGTCCTCGTTACTGACGTACGTGTCGACTTACGTTGGTATGCTGCTCGTGCACTAGGTAGGTTGGGAGTTAAATCTAAAGATGTTGTAGATGGCTTGCTTAGTTCATTGACTCATTCTGACATCTACGTTCGGTGTTTTTCTGCTGCTTCTCTCGCTCAGTTGCATGCATCGACACCAACCGTAATCAAGGCCCTTCAGAAGCGAATTAAAGCCCTTCCATTAAGAGGGAATCCTCTTGAATGTCAAGCTATTGGAGCAGCGCTGCAGCGTCTTCATACAACTCCACAAAAGGATCGAGTCCTGCAACTCGACCTTCCTCTCAACCCTGGCACCGAGTCATGTATTCCCGACCAGCTCCCGAGCACAAGAAACCAGCTTGTCGATGAAATACGGAAAATGACTCTTACAACTGTAGTAGATCGCACTGGAACCGAGGTGAACGTTGCACGCGGTCTTTCCATTTCAGTCCGGTATAGAAGAAAGGCATTCTTAAAAGAGCGAGCAAGTGCAGAACGCGGTCCGTGTTGTCAGATTTGCAACTTTACATTTCGAAAACGTGATGATCATTATTACTTTGAAGCACACCATGTTCATCCTCTCGGTGAGCATGGCCCAGATTGTTTGGACAATATCCTCGTTTTGTGCGCTAACCATCATCGCCAGCTTCACCACGGGCGCGTCTCCTGGCCTCAGGGGAGCGATCAGCCGGCCACTGTGATGATCGATGGCATAGTCAGACGGATTCGATGGACGGAGTTAGACCCTGAAATCTCGGCTGATCCGTAGAATCGATTTCACCCCCATCCCCGCGCGCGCCACACGTCCCCCATGGACCTCGACACCCTCCTCGCCTCCCTCCCCACCTCCCTTCAAGGTGACGAGCGGGTGGCAATCCACCGGATCACCGAGGACTCGCGGCGCGTCACCTCGGGCACCCTCTTCGTGGCCCGCCGGGGGCTGGCGGTGGACGGCCACGACTTCATCGGTGACGCCGTCGCCCGGGGCGCCGCCGCGATCCTCTGTCGGCGACCGCCGGCAGAAGCCGCCGGTGCCACGGTGGTGGTCGCCGACGACCCGTACGCGGTGGCGGTCATCGCCGCCCACCGCCTCGCCGGGGCGCCGTGCGAGGCACTGCACCTCACCGGGATCACCGGCACCAACGGCAAGTCCACCACCGCCTTTCTGATCGCCCACCTCCTCGCCAGCCACGGCGCCCTCCCGGGGCTCATCGGCACCCTTGAGTACCGCGTCGGCCACCATCGCCTCCCTGCCCCCAACACCACCCCCGACGCCCTGCGGGTGATCGAGCTCCTCGGCGAGATGGCCGCCGCCGGATCCGACCACGCGGTGATGGAGGTCTCCTCCCACGGCCTCGACCAGAACCGGGTGGCCGGATGCCGCTTCCACACGGTCCTGTTCACCAACCTCACCCAGGACCACCTCGACTACCACCTCGACATGGAGCACTACTTCGCCGCCAAGGCCCTCCTCTTCCGGCCGCCCCTCGCCTCCCCCGGGGCGGTCGCGGTGGTCAACACCGATGACCCGTATGGCGCTCGCCTCGCCAAGGAGACCGCCGTGCCGGTCCTCACCTACGGCCTCGGGTCGACCGCGGCAGTCCGCGCCACCGACCTCGAATGCAGCGGCGACGAGAGCCGCTTCGACCTCCACCACAATGGCCAGTCGCTGCCCATCATCACCCACCTGCTCGGCGAGGTGAACGTCTACAACGCCCTCGCCGCCGCCGCCTTCGCCATCCGCCACGGCTGGTCCCTGGCGGAGATCGGCGCCTCCCTGGCCACCGCCGAGCCGGTCCCCGGCCGCTACCAGCGGGTCGGCGAGGGTAGGCCGGTGGTAGTGGTCGACTACGCCCACACCCCCGACGCCGTCGCCCGCGCGGTGGCCGACTGCCGCCGCCTCACCCGCGGTCGACTGATCGTCGTCTTCGGCTGCGGCGGCGACCGCGACCGGACCAAGCGGCCGCTGATGGGGGCGGCGGCGGCCGGCGGAGACCGGATCATCCTCACCTCCGACAACCCGCGCAGCGAGGAGCCGGCACAGATCCTCCGGGAGATCGAGCCGGGGCTCGGCGACCATCCGTACACGGTGGAGGTGGACCGTACCGCGGCGATCGAGCAGGCGATCCGCGAGGCGGACGAGGACGACCTGGTGCTGATCGCCGGCAAGGGCCACGAGACCTACCAGATCGTCGGCAACGAGCGCCGCCCCTTCGATGACCGGGAGGTGGCGGCCGCCGCCCTCACCCACCGGGCGGCGGCGCGGAAGGTGGGTCGGTGAGCGCCCTCCATCTCCCCTTCACCGGCCGCCGCCTCAGCCGCTGGCTCGCCGACGCCGGAATCGCAGTCGAGACGCGGGGCGACCTCGACACCCCGGCGACCGCGGTGGCCACCGACAGCCGCGACCTGCCCGCCGGTGCCTGCTTCGTCGCCCTCTCCGGGCCAAACTTCGACGGCCACCGCTTCGTCGCCGCCGCCTTCGCTACCGGGGCCGTTGGCGTCCTCACCCGCGAGGTCGTAGCGCCGCCGCCGGGACGCTGGACGATCGCCGTCCCCGACACCCTGGCGGCGTTGCAGGCGATCGCCGCGCGCTGGCGGGCCCGCCTCGCCACCCCGGTGGTGGCGATCACCGGCTCGTGCGGCAAGACCACCACCCGCGAGATGGTGGCCGCCATCGGCGCGGCGGCCGGAATCGCCACCTGCGCCTCTAGCGCCAACCACAACAACGAGATCGGCGTGCCGCTCACCCTCTTGGCGCTGCGCCCCGACCACCGCCTGGCGGTGGTCGAGCTGGGGATGAACCACCCCGGCGAGATCGCCCTCCTCACCCGCCTCGCCCGCCCGGACGTAGCGGCGATCACCCGCATCAGCGCCGCCCACCTGGAAGGGGTCGGCGACCTCGACGGGGTGGCCGCCGCCAAGGGGGAGCTCCTGGCGGAGACGGCGATCGGGCGGCCGGTGGTCCTGAACCGCGACGATCCGGCCTGGGATGTTCTTGCGGCCCGCGCCCGCGGCCCCATCCTCTCCTTCGGCCGCCACCCGGAGGCGACGGTACGCTGGCGGCGACAGGGAGCGGGAGTCGAGATTGCCACGGGCGGCGAGACCGCCGTCGTCGACCTGCCGCCCGGCAACCACCTCGCCGAGGACGCGGCGTGCGGGGCCGCCTGCGGCCTCGCCGTCGGCCTACCCCTGGCGGTGATCGCCGAGG
>CAZRGD010000272.1:0-4128 GCA_964599505.1 uncultured Nitrospirota bacterium
TCGTCGTCCCGGCACGGCCGAAGTCATCCTCGAAGCGGACGATGTCGTCCTCGCCGAAGTAGTCGCCGAGCTGCACCTCGATGAAGACCAGGGGCTCGTCGCCCGGGTTCTCCACCCGGTGGCGCGCCTCGCGCGGCAGGTCCACCGCCTCCCCCGGCCCGACCTCGATCTGCTCATCATTGCGGGTGACGATGCCATGGCCGGCGACCACCAGCCAGTGCTCCCGGCGGTGGTGGTGGAGCTGCAGAGAGAGCCGCTTCTTCGGCAAGACGACGATCCGCTTCACCTTGTGGTCCGGCCGGTCGGCGTAGACGTGGTAGCTCCCCCACGGCCGGTGGTCCTCACGCGCCGCCAGGCGAATGAGCCGCTCGTAGAGGGCGAGGTAGTCGCCGACCATCCGGTCGACCGAAAAGTGGGCCTCCACGTGGCGGCGACATGCCGCCCGGTCGAGCTCGCCGATGCGTCCCACCGCGGCCACCGCCTGCGCCTCGTCCGCCACCAAAAAGCCACTCACCCCGTCGCTGACGATCTCCGGGAGCGCCCCCTTCGAAAAGGCGACCACCGGCGTGCCACAGGCGCCCGCCTCCACCACCGAGAGGCCGAAGGGCTCCTCGAAGTGGATCGGGTGCAGCAGGCAACGGGCCTCACCCAACAGTCGGTCGCGCGCCTCGGGGCCGACGCTGCCCACGTAGCGGACCTGCCTGTCGTCCACATGCGGTGCCACCTCCTGCTCGTAGTACGCCCGATCCTGGATCGGCCCGGCGATCACCAATGGAAGGCCGGCGCCACGGGCGATGCGGATCGCCTCCGCCACCCCCTTGTCCGGGTGGATGCGACCCAAGAGGAGGAGGTAGTCGCCCGGCTCGAGCCGCAGGGTGAAGCGCGAGAGGTCGATCCCGTGGTGGATGGTGGCGGCGTAGGTGAGCGACGGGTCGCGGTCCGCCTCGGAGATCGCCACGTAGTGGACCCGGCCGTTGTACCGCTGGTAGGCAGGCAGGATCCGCTCCGAGGAGAAGCCGTGGATGGTGGTCACCACCGGGGTGGTGGTGGCGCCGGAGTAGGTGAGGGGGAGGAAGTCGAAGTGGTTGTGGATCAGGTCGAAGTCGTCCGCCTGCTCGAAACAGTGGCCGATGTGGAGCCCCTCCCACACCTTCGGGTCGAGGCTCGGGTCCTCGGAGTAGGGGCGCGGACAGACCGCCTCCAGACGGCCCGTGGTCTCGGAATCAGCGGTGGCAAACAGCGTCACCTCCACCCCGCGCGCCACCAGCCCCTCGGCCAGCAGCGAGACGACCTGCTCCCATGGCCCGTAGTGGCGCGGCGGGGTGCGCCACGAGATCGGTGCAAGCAGGGCGATGTGCATCTCTCCTCCTTCGGATGTACGGGGTTTTGGGGTCAGGTCTTTCATTGAAACATTTCTTTCAGAAATGTTTCAATGAAAGACCTGACCCCAAAACCCTAATCGAAGGTGGCGAGGAGCTCGGCCAGGGGCGCGGTGGCGAGGCAAACGCTGGTATCGGCACCGCCGTAATAGAGGTAGACCACGCCGTCGCGCACCAGCCAGCCACCCGGGAAGACGACGTTGGGGACATCCCCCATCCGCTCGTACGGGGCCTCGGGACCGAGGAGCCACTCGTCGCTGCGGGCCAGCACCCGGGTCGGGTCGTCCCGATCCAACAGCGCCAGGCCGAAGCGGTAGATCCCCCCGGCAATCGTCTCCTTCACGCCGTGGTAGCCGAGGAGCCAGCCGCGCTCGGTGGCCAGCGGCGGCGGGCCGGCGCCGATCTTGTCCGCGTCCCACCAGCAGCCGCGCCGAGCGGTGAGCAGCGGCCGGCCGCCCCCCCAGTGGAGGAGGTCGTCGGAGAAGGAGATCCAGATGTCACGGCGCACGTACGCGGGGCCGAGGACCGGCCGGTGGAGGCACGCCCAGCGACCGCCGATCCGCATCGGGAAGAGGCAGGCATCCTTGTCCTCGGGCGGGAGAATCGGGCCGTGTCGCTCGAACTGGCGAAAGTCGCGGGTGGTGGCGAGGCAGACCAGGGGGCCGGTGGCGGCGTAGCCGGTGTAGGTGACGGCGAAGCGTCCGTCGGGCAATGGCGTAATCCGCGCGTCCTCCACCCCCCACTGCTCCTCCGGGTGGTCCGGGTGGGGAGCGAGGGTGGGGGCACCGTCGATCCGCCAACCGTCCACCCCGCTGGCGCTGCGCGCCACCGTGAGGTGGGACTGGCCGCGCCGGTCCTCTACCCGCATCAACAGAACCACCTCGCCGGCCACCTCCACCGCCGCCGGGTTGAAGCAGCTATGGGCGCGGTACGGCAGCGCCGCGGCGGTGATCAGGGGGTTGGCGGGGTGGCGGGTGAACATGGGGCTCGCATTGCTCGCGGGGGTGAGGGATGGGCTCGCTGCGCTCGCGGGACGGGGGATGAGGGGGCTGTACCGGCCTGCGGCCGGCGAGGATCCTTTCGTTGGTGGTGACTCCATCGGCATCTCATGGGCCGCCCCCGGCGGCCGACCTCACCCGCACCCCTCATTCCCCATCCCGCGAGCGCAGCGAGCCCACCCCCGGGACGCGAAGCGCCCCCTAGAACTCCGGCTCCAGCTCGACGCAGCTCTGGGTGCGCACCGCCTCACGGGCGAGGGCATACGCCTCGTTGTACTGGCCGGCCACCACCTCCCACGCCACCACCTCGTCGAGGTAGCGCTTCAGATGGTTGCCGAGGTCCAGGCGCAGCTCCGGGTCGCACGCCAGGCGGACCACCTTCTCCTTCAGCATCGGCTTGGTGGTGAAGAGAAGCCCCCCCTCGCTCTCCAGGGTCTGGGCGGTGAGCCCCTCCATGGGGGCGCTGGTAATGTACGGCTTGTTGAGGGCGATGATCCTGGCCAGGGTCCCCGACTGGGTCTCATCGACGGAGGGGAGGACGACGAAGTCACAGACCGCCATCACCTTGTAGTAGATCTCGCCGCGGGGGATGAGCTCGAAGTAGTGGGCGAGCCCTTTCGATTCGAGGATCTCCAGGTCCTCGCGATAGCGCTGGTAGTCCTTCAGGTGGTTTGGGTCGCGCATGGCGCCGGCGGCCAGGAGATCCCACTCCTCGCCGGTGCACGCGGCGATCTCCGCCTGAATCTCCTCCCACATGGAGGTGAGGATGTCCCACCGCTTGTTCGACTGGATCCACCCCACCAGCCCCACGAGGTGGTTGCCGAGGTGGAGGACCTGGTCGAGGTGGAGCTCGGCGCGCAGAGCCGGCACCTCCTCCACCCCCCAGCGGCGGTCGGAGCGGGCGCCGTGGGGGACCACCATGATGTTGCGCGGCACCGGCCAGCCGTAACCGGGGAAGGTCCAGCCGAGGCGCCACTTCTGATAGTGGCACTTGAGCAACACCACGTTCGCCGCCTCGCACATCCGGTAGACGAACTCCGCCTCCATGTCGCGCAGGCGGCCATGGACGGTGTGCGGCTCCACCACCGTGGGGACGTCGGCGAGGGCCTGGAGCAAGGCGATGAAGCCGCGGTTGTGGTCGCCGATGCCGCGCTCGTCGACGTACTCGTAGAGGCCGTACTCGTGCTCCAGGTGGACGCAGTACGGGTCGAGCTCGCGGATCTTCTCCACCACCGGCCGCCACCAGTCGACGCGCCGCATATCGATGATCGGGAAGACGCCCTCGCCCTCGCCGTCCGTGTGGGAGATCACCACCACCTCGCGACCTGGGTTCGCCTTGGCGATGAACTCCCGCGCCTCCTCGGTGAAGGTGCCGATGCCGCACAGCCGCGGCGGGTAACTGGAGACCATGCAGATGGGACCGTCGTGGGACATGGGTGACCTCTCCCAATGAGCCGGCTCAGGAATAGCACGGCATTTCTTCCTTTTGTAACGGCAGGTGTGCTCCATGCAAGGAGCACGGGGCTAGGAGTCTGTCGGACTTTGGCGATCGTCGCGAGGAGACGGCCCCCCCTCCCTCCGGGAGGGGGCTGGGGGGAGGGTGTGTGGGAATGGGCTGGGTGCTACATCCCACCGCCCCCACCCCAACCCTCCCCCGAAGGGGGAGGGAGCCGATCAGACTCCGCTCGCGCGCAGGCAGGTGAGTCTGGGGCCCACGGCCGCCAGGCTCATAGGGGTGGTATTCACACTGA
>CAZRGD010000273.1:0-4118 GCA_964599505.1 uncultured Nitrospirota bacterium
GGCCAGATCCGCGCCCTAAGACCTCAACCGGCCGAGGGCGAAATCTAGTTGCACCTGCGCCAAGTTATGGTCGTAGCGTGCCTGCAATGCCGCGAGGCGGGCGCCGAGCACGGCGGTGTCGGCGTCGAGGACCTCGACCATGGTGGTCACCCCGGCCTGGTAGCGGTTGTGGATGATCCGCTGGCTCTCCTTGGCTTGGCTCACCGCGGTGCGGGTCACCTGGATGCGTTTGCGCGCCGCATCCAGCGCCAGGTAGGCCTGGCGTACCTGGAGGGCAATGCCGCTCTTCAGCCGCTTCTGGACCTGCTCCATCTTCTGCGTCTTCAGGGTCGCCCGCTCGACCTGTGCCTTGGTGATGAAGCCGTCGAAGACGGTCCAGTTGGCCATCGCCGCGAGGGTGTAGCTACGGCCGTCGCTGAACAGGTCCTTGGGGCCGCGGTCGTCAAAGGCGTAGTTGGCCATGACGCCGACGGTGGGGTAGTAGCCGGCACGGGCGAAGTCGATCCCACGGCGGGTCGCCTCGGTGCCGAAGATCACCTGTTGCAGGTCGGGCCGCTGGGCGAGCGCCTCCTTGATGAGGTCGGCGAGGCCAAAGAAGACCGGGACGTAGTTGAGATCGCCGTGGATGGCGTACTCCTTCGACGGGTCCACCCCCATGTAGTGGTTGAGCGCCGCCTTGGCGAGCTTCACCTGGTTCCCGGCGATGATCGCCTGCTCATCGGTCTTGGCGAGTTGAACCTTGGCGGAGAGAACGTCGGACTTCACCACCACCCCGGCGCGGTAGAGGTTCTCGGCGGTCTTCACGTGCGCAGCGACGGTCTTCACCGCATCCTTGGCGACGTGCTCGCCGCGCTGGGCCAGGAGCACCCCGTAGTAGGTGCGTACGACGTCGTAGATGACCTCCTGCCGCACCCGCTCCTTGGCCTGCGCCTGGGCCTTGGCGCCGAGGCGGGCCTGGTCCATCCCGGCCGACAGGCGACCGCCGGTGTAGACCGGCTGCTCGATCTGTACCTTGGTCTGGAAGTCGGTAAAGGGGGTGGGGTGGTTGATCCGATCCGGGTTGAGGAAGTCCTGGAAGAGCTTGGTGTCATACCGTCCCTCGCTGAACCGTTGGAAGAGGTTCCACGCCGGCTGGTCGGTACGCATGATCGTCTCGGAGAGGACGATCTTAGGGAAGGCGTGGCCGCGCGCCTCCTGGATTTGGGTGAGCGCCGCCTCGGCGTCGAGCTCCGCCGCCTTCAGGTAGGGGCTCTTCTCCAGGGCGGTGTCGATCGCCTCCGCCAGGGCCAGGGGCGGGGCGCCGTACTGATCGGCGACACCGTGCTCACCCTCGGCCACCGAGGCGACGATCCGGTCGATGACACCGCTCTTCACCGGCGTCGCGGCACCAAGGGCGAGGTTGGGGACGAGGACGACGAGGGCAATGAGGATGGGGATCAGACTGGACATGGACGCCTCCTGAAAGGGACGGTCAGGATTGTGGGGAGGGGCGGAGGTGTCAAGCGACACGCCGGCGAAAAAATGGGTTAAGTTTCCTTTTTTAGTCGTCGACAAGGGATGAAGAGCCCCACCCGCTAGTTTGGGTTTCACCAGGAGAGAAACTACATGAAGTTAGTACGCTGCCAGGTGGTGAAAGACGGCGATGGCCTCTTCGAGTCCGACATCCGCTACGTCACGGTGGAGGAGTTCCACCTGTGGAAGTACCTGATGGAGGCCAAGCACGGCCTGCACGTGGCCGATCCCCAGGTGATGCTGTGGGTGACCAAGGAGGAGTACATCTCCCACCGCGCCTTCTACGACCGCTTCCCACGCATCCCGGTCACCCGTATCTCCTTCCTCAATCCATGTGAGGGGCTGGAGACCCTCTGCCCGGTAACCCGCTACGTGCCGACCGAACGGGCCCCGGAGCTGACCCGGTTGCTCATCCGCCACTACCGTCTTCCCGAGGGGGAGTTGCCGGATATTGTCAAAAAGCCGGGCTACTGCCTCGCCCAGAGCGGCGACGAGGTAAAGGAAGAGGCGGCGTAACCGCAGGCAGAGGGGGCCGGCGAACGTAGCCGCAATAGGCGAGACCCTGTAGGAGCGGGCTTGCCCGCGAACCGGCGTTGTCGCCGAGGCTATGGGATGTTGCCGGGTTCGCGAGCAAGCTCGCTCCTACAACAACCCTGTTGCCGCTGAGTCTGCAGAGGACTGTAGGCAGTGGGTGGCGCGAGGGAGGTTGTGACTGCCCTCTGCCTACCGTTGTTTCGCGCCATCTGCTACACCTCCGCGCCCCGCTCCACCCGCTCCTCGCTCATGGCCGACCTCTCCCCCTGTCTCCTCGTCCACTACGCCGAGATCGGCCTCAAGGGGCGCAACCGACCGCTGTTTGAGCGACGGCTGATCGCCAACATCGAGCACGGGCTCGCCCCGATCGGCCCGGTGCGGGTGCGCCGTCTCTACGGCCGAGTGATGGTGGAGCTGGAGCCGGGCCACGAGGAGGAGGCGATTACGCGGCTACGGCGGGTCTTCGGAATTGCCTACTTTGCCCCGGCGCTCGCCTGCCCGCCAGAGATGGAGGCGATCCGCGAGGCCACCCTGCGGGTCATCGCCGACCACCAGGCGGCGAGCTTCGCGGTGCGGACAAAGCGGGCGGACAAGTCGTTCCCCCACTCTTCCCAGGAGATCAACCAGGAGATCGGGGCGCTGGTGGCGCGGGAGACCGGCTGGCCGGTCGACCTCGGCGATCCCGCCCTCACCGTCCGGATCGAGGTGGTGGACCGCCGCTGCTTCGTCTTCTGCGACCGGGTGGAGGGGCCCCGCGGCCTGCCGGTGGGGGTGAGCGGCCAGGTGGTGGCGCTGCTTTCCGGCGGCATCGACTCGCCGGTGGCCGCCGCCCGAATGATGCGCCGCGGCTGCCGGGTGAGCTTCGTCCACTTCCACAGCTTTCCGTACACCAACGCCGCCTCCCAGGAGAAGGTGGTCGGACTGGTCGGGCTGCTCGGGCGCTACCAGGGACCGGGAGAGCTGCACCAGATCCCGCTGCTGGACATCCAGCGCCACATCGTCGGCCACGCCCCGTCGCCCCTGCGGGTGCTGCTCTACCGGCGGGCGATGGTGCGCCTCGCCGCCGAGATCGCCCGGCGGCTCAAGGCGCCGGCCCTGGTCACCGGCGAGTCCCTCGGCCAGGTCGCCTCCCAGACCCTGAGCAACCTCACCGCGGTGGACCGCTGCTCGCCGATGCCGATCCTCCGGCCCCTGCTCGGCTGGGACAAGGAGGAGATCATCGACGAGGCGAAGAAGATCGGGACCTTCGACCTCTCCATCGAGCCGCACGAGGACTGCTGCTCTTTCCTGGAGCCGAAGGAGCCGGCGACCCGCTCCACCGACCGCAAGCTCACCTCGGTGGAGCACGACCTGGGGCTGGAGCCGCTGCTTGCCGCCGCCCTGGAGCAGGTGGAGGTGCGGGTCGTGGAGCCGGAGGCATAGGGATTAAGGATGTAGGGAAGTAGGGGAGGATGGCCGCTTTGCGGCCAGCTTTAGGATTTCGTCAGTCGTCTCCCGACCGAAGGCCCCGCCCACCTGTTCCCCAGCCACCCCATCGGCATAATCATCATCCCGAAGGGCTGACCACCCCTACCTCCCTACCTCCCTACTTCACCTACCCCCTGCGAGCACCGCGAGCCCCCATGACCCCCGCCACCTTCGCCGCCCGCCGCGCCCGCTTCATGGAGCAGATGGAGGGGGGGATCGCGATCGTCGCGGCGACGCCGGTGCGACCGCGCAACCGTGACGTGGAGTACCCCTACCGCCCCGACTCGGACTTCTTCTACCTCACCGGCTGCGCCGAACCCGAAGCAGTGGCGATTCTCGCCCCGGGCCGGGACGAGGGGCCGTTTGTCCTTTTCGTGCGCGAGCGCGATCCGGCGAAGGAGCAGTGGACCGGCCACCGCCTCGGAATCGACGGCGCCATGGAGCTCCTCGGCGCCGACACCGCCCACCCGATCGGCGAGATCGACGACCTCCTCCCCCCCTACCTGGAGGACCAGACCCACCTCTATTACCCCGTTCGCCCACCGGCGGCCCCCCAACGGCCGACCGCGTCCCGGCACCCCCACGTACGGGCCCAGGCGCGGCGT
>CAZRGD010000274.1:0-4103 GCA_964599505.1 uncultured Nitrospirota bacterium
GGCTACGGTGTCCAGCAAAAAAGATATGGGACCGGGTAAGCCCGGAGGGAGGGGGGGGACGGGTTCCCTTTCCCTTTCCCTCGTTACGATCGTATAAGTCCGACAGGCTCCTAGGCAGCCCCTCGCTACCCTCCGATCTTGCCGATCGCCAGGGGCGAGTCGATCACCTTCGGTCCCTGCTGTCTGTGGTGGAAGACGAACTCTACCCGCCGGTTGGCGGTGCGGTGCGCCGGGGTGTCATTGGGAAAGAGGGGGTGGGTGTCGGCGTAGCCGGCCACCGCCATGCGTGAGGCCGGGATGTGGCGGGTCTTTTGCAAGTAGAGCATCACCGAGATGGCGCGGCTGGTGGAGAGCTCCCAGTTGGAGGGGAACCGCTCGGTGTGGATCGGGATGTTGTCCGTGTGGCCCTCCACGGTGAGGTCGTACGGGTAGGCGTCGAGGATGGCGGCGATCTCGTCGAGAATCTTGGCGGATCCGTGGCGCAGGCCGGCGCCGCCCGCCTTGAAAAAGAGGTGGCCCTTCACCCGGACCACCACCCCGCGGGCGGTCGCCTCCGCCTCGGCGGCGTCGCCCATCCCCTCGGCGTCGATCATCTCCTGCAGGGAGGCGAGGGTCTCCAGATCCTGGCGGCCGTTGGCAACGGTCTCGCTGTCGGGCCGCTCCTCCGCCTCCCCCTCCGGGGTGTAGCCGGGGGTGGTGTCCACCGGCGGGGCCATCGCGTTGTTGACCGTGTCGGAGAGCTGGAGCATGGAGGTGTCGGGTGCCTCACGCATGGTGGTGGGGCCGCCCACGAGGGCCGACTGAACCGAAGACATCGCCTCCTTGAACTTCTGCACGTCCATGTTGGCGAAGGAGAGGAGCAGCACGAAGAAGGTGAGCAGCAGGGACATCATGTCCCCGAAGGTCGCCATCCACGCCGGGGCCCCGGGGGGCGGGCAGTTGCACTCCTTCGCCATCTACTTCGCAGCCTCGAGTGCCGCCCGCTGCGGCGGCGGCAGGAAGGCGAGGAGCTTCTCCTTGACCAGGCGCGGGTGCTCGCCCTTGTTGAGGCAGTTCACCCCGAGGATGCACATCTCCATTCGGCTGACCTCCTCGGCGGTGCGTGCCTTCAGCTTGTCGTTGATCGGGCCAAAGACGATGAAGGCGAGGATGGCGCCGTAGAAGGTGGTGAGGAGCGCCACTGCCATCGCCGGGCCGATGGCCGACGGGTCGGAGAGGTTCTGGAGCATGTTCACCAGGCCGATGAGGGTGCCGATCATCCCCAGGGCGGGGGCGTTGCCCTTCATGAACTCGAGGACCTCCTGCCCCTGACCGTGGCGCCCCTTGAGGGAGTCGAGCTCGGCGTTGAGGACCTGGTTGATCTCGTCGAGCTCGGTGCCGTCGACCGCCAGCCGGACCCCCTTATTGAGAAATTCATCGGGGATCTCGATCGACTCCAGGGCGAGCAGCCCCTCGCGGCGCGCCTTGTCCGCGAGCTCGACGATCTTCTCCACCAGCTCCGTCTCCGGAGTGGCGCGGTCGAAGAAGGACTGGACGACGACCTTCACCGTCGCCAGGACCACCGGCAGCTTCTGCATGATCAGCGTCGTGGTGATGACGCCGCCGACGACGACGAGGATGCTCGGGAGGTCGACAAAGGCGGTGAGCGAGCCTCCGAGGAGGATGGATCCAACGATCAGCGCAAAGGTGGCGACGAGACCAATGAGGGTGGCGATATCCACGGCAGTAGTTCCTCCGGGGGTGGTTCGGTTCTCCTGCGCTTCCTCATCGACGGCGGGCGGGGCGTGGTTGAATGGGCCGCTCCACGACCTTCCCGGTGGTATCCTGCCGCGCCCTCTCCCGCTCCTTGCCCATGCTTCGCACCCTCCTTCGCGCCGTGGCGGCGATCGTCGCCGCCCTCATTTTCCTGGTGGTCCTCGTCGCCGGGGGAGGGGCGGTGTGGGGGTATCGCCACTACATGCGCGATCTGCCGGACGTGGCGCCGTTGCATCACTACACGCCGAGCCGGATGACCCGCGTCTTTGCCGCCGGCGGCGAGGAGATCGGCAGCTTCTACCTCGAGCGGCGCATCCCGATCTCGATCGACCGGATCCCAAAGCGGCTGCGTCAGGCCTTCATCGACACCGAGGACGCGCGCTTCTACTCGCACCACGGCGTTGACCCACAGGCGATCATCCGTGCCTTCGTTGCCAACGTTACCGAGGGTCACGTCGCCCAGGGCGGCTCCACGATTACCCAACAGCTCGCCAAGGTGCTGCTCCTCACCCCCGAGCGGACCCTGGACCGAAAGATCAAGGAGGCGCTCCTGGCGCTGCGGATCGAGCGTCAGTTCTCCAAGGCGGAGATCCTGGAGATGTACCTCAACCAGATCTACTTCGGCTCCGGAGCCTATGGCATCGCCTCCGCGGCGCAGACCTATTTTGGCAAGGAACCGAGCGAGCTCGACCTTGCGGAGATGGCGACCCTTGCAGGTCTGCCGAAGGCCCCGTCGGGATTCAACCCGCGACTCCACCCGAAGCGGGCGTGGCAACGGCGGGCGGTGGTCCTCTCACGCATGTACGACGAGCACGATATCACCCTCACCGAGCGGCGGCTGGCGGAGGCGGAACCGTTCCACCTCGTCACTCCGGAGAAGCGCAACGGCGAGGTCGACTACTTCCTGGAGCTGGTCCGCCAGCGCCTCACCGAGTGGTACGGCCACAAGGCGGTCTACCGTCAGGGGCTCGATGTCTACACCACCCTCGACTTGTCGCTGCAAAAGGCGGCCTTTCACGCCGTGCGCGATGGCCTGATTGCCTACGACCGGCGGCACCACTATCGCGGCCCGGTTGCCCACCATGCCTCGGAGGAGATCGACCTCTTCGAGCGGGACCACGCCCTGGACCGGCCCGACGGCTGGGGCCACCTCCCCGCCGTGGTCACCGCGGTCGACGCGAAGGGCGCCACCATCTGGGTCGTCGGCAGCGAGCACCGTCTCCCCTTCGCCACCCTCCGCTGGGCGGGCAAACGGATCCTCGACCCGGACCACCCGGATGAGATGCAGTGGCAACGCGCCCGCCGGCCGGCGGACGTCCTGTCGGTGGGCGACGAGGTCCTCGTGCGCCGGCGGACAGCCAAGGATGGGGAGGTCCGTTACGAGCTCTCTCAGCTCCCCGAGGCGGAGGCCGCCCTGGTCTCCCTGAGGCCGAGCGACGGCGCCATCCTGGCGCTGGTCGGCGGCAAGGACTTCGCCACCTCCGAGTTCAACCGGGCGGTGCAGGCGCGGCGCCAGCCCGGCTCCGCCTTCAAGCCGTTCATCTACGGTGCCGCGATCGGGGCCGGCCGATCCCCGGCGACCGTCTACCTCGACTCGCCGATTATCTACAACGACGTGAAGCTCGCCCGAAAGTGGCGACCGGCGAACTACGAGCAGCGGTTCTACGGCCCCACCCCCCTGCGTGAGGGGCTGGTCCATTCGCGCAACGTGATCACCATCCGGTTGCTGCAAGACATCGGCATCCGTCGCGCCATCCGTTTTGCCCGTGCCTGCGGGATTACCTCGCCGCTGGAGTCGAACCTGTCGCTCGCCCTCGGGGCCTCGGTCCTCTCGCCCCTGGAGCTCACCTCCGCCTACTCGACCTTCGCCACCGGCGGCCTGCACGTCGCCCCCACGGCGATTGCCCGAGTCGTGAGCGCCGACGGTGCGACCCTTTTCGCGGCGCTGCCTGAGCCCAAGCGGGTGATTTCCGCCCCGGTCGCCTACGTGGTCACCGACATGCTCCGCGATGTGGTGCGGCGGGGCACCGGGCGGCGCGTGGGACGCGTCTTCCCCGGGCGACCGGTGGCCGGCAAGACCGGGACTACCAACGACTACAACGACGCCTGGTTCCTCGGCTACACGCCGCAGATCGCCACCGGTGTCTGGATCGGCTTCGACGAGCTCAAGAGTCTCGGCAGGCGCGAGACCGGGGCGCGCGCCGCCGCCCCCATCTGGAGCCAGTACATGCAGGCGGCCCTCGCCGAGCTACCCCGCCTCCCCTTCACCGTCCCGCCGGAGGTCCGCTGGCGGCGCGTCGACAAACGCACCGGCATGTTGCCGCGCCTGGGTGAAGAGGAAGGGGTCC
>CAZRGD010000275.1:0-4101 GCA_964599505.1 uncultured Nitrospirota bacterium
GGGGGAGGGAGCACGGCTCCCCCTCCCTCCGGGAGGGGGTCGGGGGGAGGGCGGTGGGAATCGGCAAGAGTCGTCCTCCCCGCACCCCCGCCGCGCGCAGCGCGCCTAAAACACCTCCGCCAGCCGATCAAACGACTTGCGCAACCGGATGGAGACGCGCCGGAGAATCCCCTTGAGAAATCGACCGCCCACCCGCGGATGCTCGTCGAGGAGGCGGTCGAGCTCCGCGCGCGACAGGGTGATCAGGGTAGTGGGCTCCACCGCCACCGCGGTCACCGCGCGTGGCTCGCCGTCGATGATGCACAGCTCACCGGCGATAGAGCCGGGTCCGTAGACGCCGACGATCACCTCCCGGCCGGGAAACTCGGTCTCCTTCTTCACCTCGATGCGACCGGCGATGATGAAGGCGATGTAGGTACATGGGTCGCCTTCCTCCCACAGGACTTCACCAACCTCCACCACCCGGCGCTCGAAATAGCAGCCGATCCGATCCACCTCCGTCTCTTCGAGGTAGTGGAAGAATCCCAGCTCCTCCTTCATCCGGCGACAGGCGTCGTGGGTCTCCTGTGGACAGCGGTCGGTGTCGCTCATCCCGCCCCCCCCTTTGCGGGCCGTGCCTGCACCTCGCGTAGCTCTCGGATCTTCGCATCCATCTCGGTCAGGAGGCCGTCGATCCCCCGCTTGTGGGCGATCTCACGGAAGGTGGTGCGGTAGTTGCGCACCAGGCTCACCGCCTCGATCACCACGTCGTAGACCCGCCACTGCCCCTCCACCTGATGCAGCCGGTAATCGATGGGGATGTCGACGGACGCGGTGTGGATGTGCGTCTTCACCAGGGCGCGATCACGCTGGATCTTCTCCGCGTCGTAGAGAACGGTCTCATTGTGGTAGGTGTCGATGCGCGCCAGGTAGGTCTCCTCCAGGAGCTTGGTGAAGCGCTCGACGAAGGCGTCGCGCTGCGCCGGGGTCGCCTTGCGCCAGTAGGTGGCGAGGGTGCGCCGGGCCATCGTCCGAAAGTCGAAGCGATCGCGCACCGCCGCCACCACCCGCTGCCGCCGAACGGCATGGTCGAGGGTGGGCTCTTTCAGGGTGGCGATGACCTGGTCGATGGTGGTACGGATCGCCTGGGTGGGCGAGCTCGCCGTCGCCCCCAGGGTGACCACCGCCACCAGAGCGGCGACGAGGCACCATCGTCGTGTTGCCGTGTTGGGAATCATTTCCGGATCATCCCCCTCCGGTGCTGATCATAGGCGTCGCGGATGGTGAGGTACGGATCGAGGGAGTCACGCTTGATCCCCTCGTAGGTGTCCTTGTCGAGCGACGTGTCGTTCACCGTGTCGACGGTCTTCACTCCGGTGTAGGGGAGCGGCTGGGCGAGGTAGCTGAGGGGGTCGAGAAAGGCATCCACCAGCCGACCCGCCACATCCCGGGCGTTGGAGGGGCCGAGGATCGGGATAACCAGGTACGGCCCGCCCCCCATTCCGTAGCGGCCGAGGGTCTGACCGAAGTCCTCCTCCGGAAAGGGCGGCAGGCCACCGTAGCGGGCGGCCGGATCGAAGAGGCCCACAATGCCCACGGTCGAGTTGATGAGGAAACGCATGATCTCCCCCCCGGCGCGGCCGATCTTGCCCTGAAGGGTGTCGTTCGCCACCCGAATAGGGGCGGCGAGGTTGGTGAAGGCACGGGCAATGGAGAGCCGTGCCCCCTCGGGGACCTTGCGCCAGCCACGCGCCACCGGTTTGAAGACCCAGAAGTAGAGGCGGTCGTTGAAGGTGAAGAAGGCGCGGTTCACCCCCTCGATGGGATCCGGTACCTCCTCCACCTCCTCCTCGGCGAACAGGTCCTCGTCGATGGCGCTCTCCACGGGTGAAACCACCCCACCGGTGGGGCCGATGCTGCCGGCGACGGCGGCCATGGGAATCGCAGTAAGGGCGGAGAGAACGAGAAAACGCAGCGTAATCATGATTACTCCTTCTTCTCGAAGATGTACTTGGAGATAAGCTGCTCCAGATTGATCGAGGCCTCCGTCTCCTCGATCGTCCCGCCTGCGGCGAGCATCTCCTCCGCCCCGCCGGGGGCGATATCCAGGTACCGGTCGCCGATGATCCCGGCGGTGCGCACCGAGGCGATGGAGTCCGCAGGCAGCCGGACCGCCGCGTCAACCGCCAGGTGGACCGTGGCATCGTAACTCTGCGGGTCGAGGTCGATCGCCACCACCTTGCCGATCGGAACCCCGGCGGTCTCCACCGATGCCCCCACCTTCAGGCCGGAGACCGAGGTAAAGTCGGCGGTGAGGGTGTAGGTCGAGTGCTGCAACCACGGCAGGTCACCCAGGCGTACCGCCAGATAGGTGAAGGCAGCAAAGCCCAACACCAGGAGGAGCCCCACCGCCACATCGACGTTAAGCCGTTTCATTTCTGCATCCCCTCTTCGATATCACTGATGTAGATGTGGCCCATGGTGGTCTCCACGAAGGCGCGCACCACCGGATCACTGGAGCGCTGGAATGCCTCCGGGCTGCCGCCGCCGTGCAGGACCCCCTGGGAGAGGAGGACCACCTGGTCGGCGAGCTTGAAGATCTTCGGCACGTCGTGGCTGACGATCACCGCCGAGTAGCCGAGCTCCTGCTGGCTCTTGTAGAAGAGGCGGTAGATCTCGTTGGAGCGCGCCGCATCCAGGCCGGTGGTGGGCTCGTCGAAGAAGACCACCTCCGGATCCAGCACCAGGGCACGCGCCAGCCCCACCCGCTTCTGCATCCCGCCGGAGAGCTGTGCCGGGTACTTGTGCTCCACGTCGTGAAGGTCCATGAGCTCAAGCCGCTCCATCACCCGTCTGCGCACCTCCTGCTCGGTGGCGCGGGTGCGCTCCCGCAGGGGCAGGGCGACGTTGTCGAAGACGGTCAGCGAGTCGAACAGCGCCACCCCCTGGAAGAGGACGCCGAAGCGGGTGCGCACCGCCCGCAGCCGCCGGCCGCGCAGGTGGGCGAGGTCGAGGCCGAAGAGACGCACCTGACCGTGATCGGGGCGCATGAGGCCGAGCATGTGCTTGAGGATGACGCTCTTGCCCTCCCCACTCGGGCCGACGATCACCGAGGTCTTGCCCGTCTCCACCACCATATCGATGCCGCGCAGGACCTGCTGGGCACCGAACGCCTTCTCCACCCCGACCAGCTCGATCACCGCCCCGCCCGCCGTGGTGGGCGGGGTACCGTGCGCCTCCCTTGGGATCGTTGCGGTCGCCATTACAGGAGGACCGAGCTGATGAGATAGTCCCACACGAGGATGGAGACCGAGGCGAGGACCACCGCGCTGGTGGTGGCGCGGCTCACCCCCTCGGCGCCGAAGCCACCCTCGGCCTCCAGGTGGAGGTAGTACCCCTTGGCCGCGGAGATCCACACCACCAGGACCGCGAAGACCACCGACTTCACCAGCCCCATCTGCACGTCGACCCACCCCACCGAGCTCGCCATCCCCTGGAAGTAGGCGCCCTCGTTGACCCCCAGGAGCCCCACCCCCACCAGGTAGCCGCCACCGATCCCCACCACGTCGTAGATGCAGGTGAGCAGCGGGATGGCGATGATGCCGCCGAGGAGCTTCGGGGCGAGGAGGTAGCGGAAGGGGTCGATCGCCATGCACTCCAAAGCGTCGATCTGCTCCGCGTTGCGCATGATGCCGATCTCGGCGCAGATCGCCGAGCCGGCGCGGCCGATCACCATCAGGGCGGTAAGCGCCGGCCCCAGCTCGCGGATGAGCGACAGGGCGACCGCCGAGCCCAGGAGCCCCTCGGAGCCAAACTTTCTCAGGGTGTACGCCCCCTGCAGCGCCAGGACCATGCCGGTAAACAGCCCGGTGAAGAGGATGACGAACAGCGACCGCACGCCGATGAAGTGAATCTGGTCCACCACCCGCTGCGGCCGATACGGCGGCGTCACCACCGCCACCACCGTGTGTATGAGGAAGCCGCCAAAGCGGCCCAGGCGCTCCAGCCGACCCAGAACCTCCCCGCCGAGCCAAGCCAGCAGACGCATCATCGCCTCACCCCCATGGACCGCACTGTACCCTGATCCGCCGGTGCGATCACAGTGACACCACGACGGTGCAT
>CAZRGD010000276.1:0-4077 GCA_964599505.1 uncultured Nitrospirota bacterium
ATGCCTTGGAGGCCGCGGTCTCCAGCCAGAGGGGTTATGGGTAACGATCAGCCCGAAGGGGGAGGGAGCAAAATCGACTCCGCTGCGCGGAGGAAGATTGATCTGAGGACTAAGTCCGACAGGCCCCTGGTTGCGGCGGGTGCGGCCTCCATCGCATCCTCGGACGATGGAGTCGGCGGGACAAACGACGGCGGCGGCGCTGCTCATCGGCAACGAGCTTCTCGCCGGCAAGGTGGTCGACGAGAACTTGCCGGTCCTCGCCCGTGAGCTGTGGCAGCTCGGCATCACCCTGCGCGAGGTGCGTGTCCTGCGTGACGAGGTGGAGACCATCGCCGCGGCCCTGCGCGACCTCTCCCCACGCCATACCTATCTCTTCACCACCGGTGGGATCGGCCCCACCCACGACGATGTCACCGTCGACGCGGTGGCGTTTGCCTTCGGCGTCGGGCTGGTGGTCGATCCGGTGCTCGAAGCGATCCTGCGTGAGAGCCACCCCGATGGGAGTCCCAGCGCCAGTCAGCTTCGGATGGCGCGGATCCCCGAGGGGGGAGAGCTGGTGGGGGGCGGCGACGGGGTGTGGCCGACGGTGCGGATGGAGAACATCTATCTCTTTCCCGGCATCCCGCCCTATTTCCGCGACCGGTTCGCCTCCCTGCGGACAACCCTCCGCGGCGCTCCATTCACCTACCTTTGCCTCCACACCACCCTCGGTGAGGGGCGGATCGCCGAGGGGCTGCGACGGGTGGCGGAGCAGTACCCTGAGGTGGAGATCGGCAGCTACCCGGCGGTGGGGCGTGACGACTACCGGGTGCGGATCACCTTCGCCGGTCGCGATTCCGAGGCGGTGGTGGCGGCACGCGACGCGGTACGGGAGCAGCTCGCTTTGCTCGCGGGGTCTAGGGGCTAGAGACTAGGGGCTAGGGGTGGATGGCCGCTTTGCGGCCAAATATTTGTTTTGTCGGTAGATTGCCGTCGGCATTTTATTCGGCCTGCAGGGCCGTCCTTCCCTAGCCCCTAGCCCCTAGTCCCTAACCCCTAACCCTTGAGGCCGACGGCCCCGTCTTACCTCCTCCCCTCGTCCTCTCCCTATGTCCGCCGTCCACCTCCCCTGGCCCTCCATCGACACCGTCCTCCTGGACATGGACGGCACCCTGCTGGACCTCCACTTCGATAACCACTTCTGGCTCCACCACGTGCCGGAGCAGATCGCCCGGCGTGAGGGGACCGACCCGGCGGCGGCGCTGGAGTGGCTGCGCGGTGAGTACCAGAAGGTGACCGGGAAGCTCGAGTGGTACTGCGTCGACCACTGGAGTCGCGAGCTCTCTCTGCCCATCGCCGAGCTCAAGGAGGAGGTGAGCCACCACATTCGGCCCCTGCCGCACGCCTTCGACTTCCTCCGCGCCGTGGGAGCGGCGGGAAAACGCAGAGTCCTGGTGACCAACGCCCATACCAAGAGCGTTGCGTTGAAACTCAGGCGTACCGGCCTCGGGGCGCTGCTCGACGAGATCGTCGTCTCCCACGACCTCGGCGCCCCGAAGGAGGACCCGCGCTTCTGGGCCCGCCTGCGCGGCGTCCTCCTCTACGATCCAGCCCGGGCACTGCTGGTGGACGACAGCCTGCCGGTCCTGAGGGCGGCGCAGGAGGCGGGGATTGGTTTCGTGGTGGCGGTCACCCGCCCCGACACCCACCAGCCGGAGCGAGAGGTCCCCGACTTCCCGGCGGTGCGGACTCTGGCGGTGTTGTTACCGCTGACGTGAAAAGGCGACGATCGGGAGCAGTATGGCGACGAGGGAGAGGGCGATGGGCTCGGGGACGACGGTGACCGGAACGGTGGTCTGGAACCGCAAGTTGTCCACGAACAGACCGGTGTCGAAGCGGCCGTTGGCGTCGTCCCCGGCGAAAAACTCCAGGGTGTAGGCCCCGGCGGGAATAATGTCACGGGTCGCGGTGTGGAGTCCGCCACGGTAGGTGCCGTCCCTGAAGAAGCTACTGGACGGGTGCGGGTCGGCCGTTCCCCAGCCCCAACCCTGGACGGTGAAGTCGTCGCCGGCGAGGGGAGTGAAGTCCCCCGTGTAGTTCCCGTTGTCCGTGGCGAGCTGTAGCAAGGGAATTGCATCGCCGCTATCCGGAATGAGGCGTGCGCCGACGATGTCGTTGTGGTGGGCATACTCACCGAGCTCGCTGGTGGCCACGGTCCAGTCAAAGGAGAGGGAAAAGGGGGTAGCCGCCGTAAATCGTTGGCTGAGGGTGGCGAGATCGCGTTCGTGGCGCCCATTGCCGTCGCGGTCCTCTCCCGAGTCGATCCCCGGTGCTCGATAGAAGAGTGGGTCGGGGGCCGTGGAGACGAGCGCCACCCACCTCCCGTCGGTTGCCGTAAATCCCGGTTGTCCCCATGTATTCTGGCCCGGTGCAGGACCTGGGAGGATCCGTTGGACATCGCCACTGGCGGTCCACCCCACGAGGTCGGTTTCGAAGCTGAGGTTGGTGAGCGACGCGGCGTAGGCCGTTCCCATCGCCAGCACGGCGGTGGTGCAAAGGGTCAAGGTACGTAGGGTCGTCGCGGCTTGGGTCGAGGTTGTCATAGGAATGTCTCTATCTCCGCCGCGACGCCCGCCAGCCGCTCGCGCAGCGGGTCGAGGGAGTCGGGGTCGAGGCCGAGGTTCGCCAGGGGCTGCTCCGGGAGCTCGGGTCGTGCCGGGTCACCGCTGTGGCCGAGCCCCTCGGCGCGACACAGGAGGTCGGCGAACTGGACCACGTCGACGATCGGATCGGCGGAGTTGGGCAGGCCGCACCGTTCCTCCGCCTCCTCGTGGTGGTGGCGGATCGAGGCGATGGCGGCCTCGGGCAGGAGCCAGCTCCGAGCGATCCATTCGCCGATCTGCGCGTGGGTGGTACCGAGACGGCTCATCTCCGCCTCGCAGCTCGTCAGCCCCTCTTCGCGGATCAGGTGGAGGATCTCGCCGAAGGCGTCGGGGAAGAACTGGTCGAGGATCAGCTTGCCCATGTCGTGGAGCAGGCCGGCGGTGAAGGCGTCGTCGCGCGGCGCGCAGCAGAGCTGCTCGGCGAGCGCCTGGCTGGCGTTGGCGACGCACACGGCGTGGCACCAGAAGGCGTTGCGATCGAAGCGGTTGGCCGAGTCGTAGTTGAGCTCGTGGATGACCGCCACGGTGAAGGCCATCTTTACCACCTCGTTGTAGCCGACGAGGTTGATCGCTTCGAAGACCGAGGAGATCCGGCGGATGAAGCCGAAGTAGGCGGAGTTGACCACCCGCAGGAGGTTGGCGGTGAGCGCCTGGTCCTGACTGATCACCGCCGCCATGTCGCGGACGGTGGAGTCGGGATCACGGGCCACTGAGCTCACCCGTGTGGCGATCGCCGGCAGGGTCGGCAGCTCGGTCACCGAGGCCATCAGTGCCGCAACCCGTGCGTGGTCGAGGGTGGTGGCGTCTTCCCCGGTGGGAGGTGGGGCGGTGGGCCGGCCCATGCGGAACCTGGTCCTCAGGAGACCAGTGCGTCTTCGGTCTGGAAGAGCGGGATGACTACCTCCCGCACCAGCCTGTGATCGCGGTTCAACGTGTACGTATGGGCTCGGCCCACCACCTTGCGGATGAGGATTCCGGCTTCGGTCAGCGCCTGCAGGGAGAGCTGGCACGAACGCCCGCTGATGCCCCCCAAGAGTGCGATGCGACGCCCGGTAAGGGCATCTTCCGCCCGTGCCAGGACACGGAGAATATCGATCTTGGAGTTGCAGTTCAGGATCGGGTTGATGACCTGGTCTTCTGTTAGCGGCTTCACCGGCAACCTCGCGTTAAGTTAGGAACGTTGGTTGCTCCTCCTGCAAAACCGTATCGGCGTCGGATTGGAAAACCTGAACACGATTCTTCGGGTGTGTGCCGTAAGTCGTGGTGGGCGCCACTTTGGTCCTCCGCGCAGCGGAGTCCTATCGGCCCCCCTCCCTTCGGGAGGGGAGGGCGGTGGGAAGTGGCAAGTGGGCAGGCGATGCACCTGACCGGGTGGTGGGGAGTGCCACCCACGGCCGCGTTTGTTCCGCGCCTCCGCGGCCCGCACCCCTGCACG
>CAZRGD010000277.1:0-1742 GCA_964599505.1 uncultured Nitrospirota bacterium
CACCCCCAGACAGCGCAAATACCGCCCCACCACCGCCTTCATCTCCCGTCGCTCCACCACCTGATCCACCATCCCGTGGGCCTGGAGAAACTCGGCGCGCTGGAACCCCTCGGGGAGCTCGGCGCGGATGGTCTGCTGGATCACCCGCGGGCCGGCGAAACCGATCAGGGCCCGCGGTTCGGCGAGGTGGATGTCGCCGAGCATGGAGAAGGAGGCGGTGACGCCGCCGAAGGTGGGGTCGGTGAGGATCGAGACGTACGGCACCCCCACCTCGCCGAGGCGGGCAACCGCCGCGGAGGTCTTCGCCATCTGCATGAGGGAGAAGATCGACTCCTGCATCCGCGCCCCGCCCGAGGTAGAAACGATGATCAGCGGATGGCGCTTGGCCGCGGCGAGCTCGGCGATGTGACAGATCTTCTCCCCCACCACCGTCCCCATGGAGCCGGCGAGGAAGCGGAAGTCGAGGACCGCGATCGCCACCGGCCAGCCGTCCAGCGCCCCGGTCCCGCACACCACCGCCTCCTTCAGGCCGCTCGTCTCCTGGGCCTTCTTGAGCCGATCGGTGTACCGCTTGGTGTCGCGGAAGTGGAGGGGGTCGGCGGAGGTGAGCTCGGCGTCGAGCTCGTGAAAGGTACCGTCGTCGATGAGCAGGGCGATCCGCTCTCCCGAGCCGATCCGGAAGTGGTAGCCGCACTTCGGGCAGACCATCAGGTTCCGGACGATCTCCTTGCGATAGAGGATCTCCTTGCACGCGGCGCACTTCAGCCACAGATCCGCCGACCCCTCCTTGGTCGCGGCGTCACTGTTACGGGGCTTGATCTTTCTGCGGACGAACCAGGCCATGGGCAGGGCGCGCTAGGCGCGCGGGGATGGGGAGTGAGGGATGGGGGGTGGGGGAAAGGATGGAGAGTATGGGATCAGGGAAGTAGGGGAATAGGGAGATAGGGATGGTGCCGGCCTACGGCCGGCGATGATCTTTTTTGTGGGTGGCGTCCATCGTCATTTTCATCAGCCCGAAGGGCTGTCCTCCCCTACCTCCCTACATCCCTATCTCCCTACCCCCTGGCGCCCTCCGCCAGCTCGGCGACAAAGGCCTCCACCTTCGCGGCGAGGTCCGGGGCCTCGGCGTGCGCCTCGATCACCTTCACCAGGGCGGAGCCGACGATGGCGCCGTCGGCGAGGCCACACACCTCGGCGACGTGGACACGGGTGGCGACGCCGAAGCCGACCGCCAGGGGCAAATCGGTGAAACGGCGAATGTGACCGAGCCGCTCGGCGAGATCGGCGGCGAGGTCGGCGCGGGCGCCGGTGACCCCGGTGAGCGAGACGTAGTAGAGGAAGCCGCGCCCGGCCGTCGCCGCCAGCTCGATGCGGTCATCGGTGGAGGTGGGGGCGAGCAGAGCGATCGGGTCGATCCCGTGGTCGCGACACGCAGCAAAGACCTCCGCCCCCTCGTCCGGCGGCAGGTCCGGGAGGATGAGGCCGTCGACCCCCGCCGCCTTGGCCCGTGCCAGGTAGCGCTCCACGCCGTGGTGGTAGACCGGGTTGAAGTAGGTCATCAGGACGATGGGGATGTCGCTCTCACCGCGCACCGCCGCGGCGATCTCGAAGAGGTGGTCGAGGCGCATCCCGGCGGCCAGCGCCCGCTGGGCGGAGCGCTGGATCGTCGGACCGTCGGCGACTGGATCCGAGTACGGGAAGCCGAGCTCGATGAGGTCGGCGCCGCCGCGCACCACCGCCCG
>CAZRGD010000277.1:1842-4065 GCA_964599505.1 uncultured Nitrospirota bacterium
CCGAGTACGGGAAGCCGAGCTCGATGAGGTCGGCGCCGCCGCGCACCACCGCCCGGACCACCTCCAGCCCCACCTCCGGCGTCGGGTCGCCGGCGGTGACGAAGGGCATGAGCGCCCCGCGACCCTCCGCCTTCAGACGGGCAAAGGTAGCACCGATCCGGCTCACGCCCCCTCCTCCCCGAGGATCCCCCGCGCCGCCACCTGCTCCATGTCCTTGTCGCCGCGGCCCGAGAGGTTGAGGAGCACCACCGACCCGTCGGCGAGGTCCGCCACCAGCCGCGGCAGGGCGGCGATCGCGTGTGCCGACTCCAGTGCAGGGATAATTCCCTCGGTGCGCGACAGGAGCTTGAACCCCTCCAGTGCCTCGTCGTCGGTCACCGAGATGTAGTCGGCGCGGCCGGCCTCGAAGTAGTGGGCGTGCTCCGGCCCGACGCCGGGGTAGTCGAGACCGGCAGAGATCGAGTGGGCGGGGATCACCTGGCCGTCGTCGTCCTGCAGGAGGTAGCTCATCGAGCCGTGGAGCACCCCGCGCGAGCCGGCAGAGAGGGTCGCGGCGTGCTTGCCCGTCTCCACCCCGAGCCCTGCCGCCTCCACCCCCACCATCCGACAATCGTCGTGGACGAAGGGGTGGAAGAGGCCCATGGCGTTGGAGCCGCCGCCGACGCACGCCACCAGCAGCTCCGGCAGCCTGCCTTCGGCGGCGACGATCTGCTCCCGCGCCTCGACGCCAATCACCCGCTGAAAGTCACGGACCATCGCCGGGTACGGGTGCGGCCCGACCGCCGAGCCGAGGAGGTAGTAGGTGGTGCGGACGTTCGTCACCCAGTCGCGGATCGCCTCATTCACCGCATCCTTCAGGGTCCCGGTGCCGCTGGCGACCGGCACCACCTCGGCGCCGAGGAGCCGCATGCGAAAGACGTTGAGCCGCTGCCGCTCGATGTCCTCGGTCCCCATGAAGACCTCGCACCGCATCCCGAAGAGGGCGCAGGCGGTGGCGGTGGCCACCCCGTGCTGGCCCGCTCCCGTCTCGGCGATGATCCGCTCCTTGCCCATTCGCCGGGCGAGGAGGATCTGGCCGATGGCGTTGTTGATCTTGTGGGCACCGGTGTGGTTCAGGTCCTCGCGCTTGAGGTAGATGCGCACCCGGCCGCCGAGGGCGTCGGCGAGACGGTCGGCGCGGAAGAGGGTGGTGGGGCGGCCGACGTACTCGCGCAGGTAGTACCGGTAGTCGCGGTCGAACGCCTCGACGAAGCCATCCTCCGCACGGATCGCCTGGTACGCCTCGGTCAGCTCGATGAGCGCCGGCATCAGAGTCTCGGGGACGTAGCGGCCGCCGAAGACGCCGAAGTGGCCGCGGAGGTCGGGCTCACTCTGAAGCGGGGTCTCAGCCACGGCGCACCTCACGGCGACGCAGGGGCCGCGGCGCCTCGCCCTTGGCCGCCTTTACGAAGGCGCGGACCCGGCGGGCGTCCTTCACCCCCGGCACCCGCTCCACCCCGGAGGAGCAGTCCACCGCGTACGGATTGCAGATACGGATCGCCTCGGCGACGTTCTCCGGGTTCAGGCCGCCGGCGAGGATGACGCGTGCGTCGGGTGGCATCGCCTCCAGCCACGACCAGTCGAAGGTGGCGCCGGTCCCCCCCTCCACCCCCTCGCGGAAGCTATCCACCAGGATCGCGTTCACCTGGTACTCCTGGATCTTGCGCACCGCCGCCGGCGAGTCCATCCGCACCGCCTTGATCACCCGGCAG
This sequence comes from uncultured Nitrospirota bacterium, assembly GCA_964599505.1. Classification (GTDB taxonomy): domain Bacteria; phylum CG2-30-53-67; class CG2-30-53-67; order CG2-30-70-394; family CG2-30-70-394; genus CG2-30-70-394. The sequence continues at coordinate 3,594 of CAZRGD010000277.1, forward strand.
GGAAACTGGGCGAGGTAGTTCTGCGACTCGTTACCGTGGAACTGGAGGCAGTCGAGACCGACGCGCCGGCGGATCGACTCCACCTGGCCGCCCGACTCGTTGACGAACAGACCGACGGTGGTGACGAAGGGGGGGAGCTGGCGGACGATCGCCGCCGCGGTCTCCGGGGTCACGTAGCGCGGGCTCTTTCGGTAAAAGACGAAGCCGAGGGCGTCCGCCCCCGCCGCGGCCACCGCCAGACCGTCCTCCATGGAGGTAATCCCGCAGATCTTCACCCGAATCGACATGGCCAAGATGGTACCCGGATCCCGCGCCCCCACGCGAGGGGCGGGGTAATACCTAGATGACGTACGGTAAGCTCAGCGGCATCGAGGGTAGGAGCGAGCTCCTGCTCGCGATCGGGGCCAACGGCCCCGCCGGCCCCCCGATCTCAAGATGGGGCCGGTATCGCCGGCGGGAGCCGGCTCCTACC
>CAZRGD010000278.1:0-4054 GCA_964599505.1 uncultured Nitrospirota bacterium
CGCCCGCACCGTGCGCGACGACCCGAAGGAGCTCGCGGAGGTGGAGGATCGCCTCGCCGCCCTGCGCGGGCTGCACCGCAAGTATGGCGGCTCCCAGGCCACCCTCCTCGACCGCTACCAGGAGATCGTTGCGGAGATGGCGCGCCTCACCGCGAGTGAGACGGAAGCGGGCGACCTCGCCCCGCGCCTCGCCGAGGCCGAGGCGACCCTGGCCGCCGCCGCCGCCGCCCTCACCGAGGCACGCCGGGCCGGGGCGCAGCGACTTGAGGCCGAGGTCACCCCCATCCTCCACGACCTCGACATGGCGGGCGCTCGCTTCGAGGTGGCCCTCTCCCCCCTTGAGGCGGCCACCGCCCACGGCGGAGAGGAGGTCACCTTCCTCCTCGCCGCCAACCCGGGGCAGGCGCCGCGACCCCTGGCCCGGGTCGCCTCCGGCGGCGAGCTCTCCCGCGTCGGCCTAGCCCTGCGCCGCATCCAGACGGACGGCGCCCCCCCCACCCTCCTCTTCGACGAGGTCGACGCCGGGGTCGGCGGCCGCGCCGCCGAGCGCATCGGAGCGCTGCTGACGGAGCTTGCCCACCACCGCCAAGTCCTCTGCATCACCCACCTGCCGCAGGTGGCGAGCGGCGCCGACCACCACCTCCAGGTCACCAAGGCGGTCGAGGGCGGCGTCGCCATGGCCACCGTCACCCCCCTCACCCCGGAGGCGCGGGTGAGCGAGGTCGCCCGGATGCTCGCCGGCCACGAGGGAGACACTGCCGCCCTCCGCCACGCGGAGAGCCTGCTGCGGTAACCCACCCTCCCAAGGTCCATGGCCTCGCCCAAATCGGCAAAGAGGGTAGGAGCGGGTTGCACCCGCGATTCGCACTAGAAGCCTGTCGGGCTTCGACCCGGAGGGACCGTCTCCTCCACCCGCGCCGTTCAGTAGTGGTAACGAGCCTGGGCGATGAAGAGAGCGTCCCCTTCCACCTTGTAGACCAATCGGTGCTCGTCATTGATGCGGCGGGACCCGTAGCCGGAGAGACCGTGTCTGAGGGGCTCGGGCTTGCCGATCCCCTCAAAGGGCGCCCGTTGAATCTCCTGGATGAGCAGGTTGATGCGTCTCAGGAGCCGCTTGTCGCTACGCTGCCAGTAGAGATAGTCCTGCCATGCATGCTCGGCAAAGATGAGCTTCATGAAGAGAGCTCGCGTTCCGTGCCGCCGCCTCCCTCCAGCTCGGTCATCGACTCCAAGAGCCGCCGCGCGTTTTTCGGGCTGCGGAGAAGGTAGGCGGTCTCTTCCAGGGCCTCGTAGTCCTCCAGGGCCATCATCACCACCGGTCGCTCTCCCCGGCGGGTAATAATCACGGGTGCGTGGTCATCGCACACCCGCGCCATGCTCTTTGCCAGATTCGCCCGGGCCGCAGTGTAGGTAATGGCATCCATCAGAGTCTCCATCTCTGTACATGTACAATAAACAGTACATGTTATTGAACTTGGCGACAAGGCCCCATCGTGAATATTCATCCTTCACACTTCCCTCTTCTCACCTCACCCCCCCGCCTCCGGCGGGAGGGACGGCGGCGGCGCCTCCGGCAGGGGCGGCGGGGCGTCGCGGTCGCAGAGGGTGCGGGCGGCGCGCCAGGCGATGGTGCCGGCGATGAGGTTGGCGATGGCGATCCCGCCGAAGAGGCCGTCGGGGCCGGCGATTCGCGCCCCGAGGAGGGCGAGGGGGAGGTAGAGGCCGATCATCCGCCCCGCCTGCAACGAGGTGGAGACCAGGGGGCGGGCGAGGGCGTTGAACAGCGACGAGGTGAGGAGCGCCACCCCCTGCATGCCGTAGCCGAGGGGGACGAGGCGGAGGTAGAGGGTGATCGTCGCCGCCACCTTCGGGTCGTGGCTGAAGAGGGTCGCCACCCACGGCGCCCCCACCAGCAGCAGCAGCCAGACACCGCCGCCCCAGGCGAGGGAGAAGCGGTAGCTGTGACGCACGGCGAGGCGGATGCGGGCCTGCTCGCCGGCGCCCCAGTTCTGCCCGACGAAGGGGACCAGCGACGCCCCCACCGCCATGATCGCCAGGAGCGAAAAGGCCTCCACCCGGATCGCCACTCCAACACCGGCCACCACCTCGGGTCCGAAGCGGGCGGCGATGGCGGTGATCACCGCGAGCGACACGGGGGCCAGCAGGTTGGTGGCCGCCGCCGGCAGCCCCACGTGGAGGATCTTGCGCCACGAGACAAATGCCGCCGTCCACGCCGGTGCGGTGAGGAGGCGCTCGCGCAGGCCGAGGACCGCCAGCGACAGGACCAGGGTGGAGGCGCGGGCGATCACTGTGGCGATCGCCGCGCCCTTGAGTCCGAGGTGTGGCAAGCCGGCGAGGCCGAAGATGAGGAGGGGGTCGAGACAGACGTTGAGAATCGCCCCGAAGACCATGATCGCCGACGGGATGCGGGCGTCGCCGGTGGCGCGGATGGCGTTGTTGCCCACCATCGGGACGACGATGAAGGGGGCGCCGAGATACCAGATCTCCATGTACTCGCGGATCCGCGGCAGCAGCGCGTCGGGGGCGCCAAGCAAACGAAAGAGGGGGTCGAGGGTCGCCATCCCGACGATGCAGATGGTGATCGCCACCACCAGGGCAAGGATGATGGCGTCGGTGGCCAACCGCTGAACACGGTGGCCGTCGCCCTCGCCGATGGCGCGCGACAGGGCCGACGAGGTGCCGGTGCCGAGGCCGATCCCGATGCTCCCCACCAGCAGCGCCACCGGGAAGGTAAACCCCACCGCCGCCAGCGGTGCGGTGCCGAGGCGGGAGATGAAGAGGGCATCGACCAGATTGAAGGCGATGACCGCAAAGAGCCCCACCACCATGGGGAGGGCGAGGGCCACCAGGTTGGCGCCAACGCCGCCATGGATGAGGCGAGCGCGGCGGGCGGACGCCGCCGCGGTCATGGGGTGAGGACGACGCGATACCGGGCGCGGCCGGAGCGCACCCGGGTGAGCGCCCCGTTCACCCCGGAGAGGGTGTGCTCCTCGACCCGCGCACCGACCCCGTGGCGGGCGGCGAAGCGGAGCATGTCGCGCATCCGTCGCCGGCCGGCGATCACCGAGCCGCCCACGGAGCGGCGGCCGACGATCAGGGGGAAGGCGGGGAGGATCAGGTCCGACGGCGGCACCCCGACGATGCACAAGATGCCACGTGGCCGCAGGAGGTTGAGGTACGCCGCCCAGTCGAGGTCGGCACAGGCGGTAGAGAGGAGGAAGTCGAGGCTGCCGGCGGCCGCCTCCACCGCCCCGGGCTCGCCGGTGGCCACGAAGCGGTGGGCACCGAGCTCCAGGGCCTCGTCGCGCTTGTCCGCGGTGTGCGAGAAGGCGGTGACCTCACACCCCCAGGCGCGGGCGAACTGCAAAGCGAGGTGGCCAAGCCCCCCGACCCCCACCACCCCGACCCGGTGGTCGGGGCGCACGCCATAGGCGGAAAGCGGCGTGAAGACCGTGGCGCCGCCGCACAGGAGCGGTGCCGCCGACGCCGACCCGATCGCCTCCGGGAGGGAGAAACAGAAGCGCGAGGAGATGCGGATCCGATCGGCGAAGCCGCCGAAGTGGCCGACGCAGGTCGCCTCGTTCTCCGCACAGAAGGGCTCCTCCCCCTCGATGCAGTCGTCACAGTGGCCGCAGCTCCCACGCTGCCACCCGATCCCCACCCGGTGGCCCACCCGCTGCTCGCTCACCGCGCTGCCCACCGCGCTGATCTCCCCGACGATCTCGTGGCCGGGAACCAGGGGGAAGGTGGTGTTGCCCCAGGCGTTATCGATCAGGCTGAGGTCCGAGTGGCAGATGCCGCAGTGGGTGACGGCGATCTCCACCTCGTGGGCGGCGAGCGGCTCGGGCTCGTACTCGAAGGGCGCCAGGGGCGCCCCCGCCTCGGCGGCGGCATAGGCGTGGATGGTCATGGGGATTCCGAACGAGAGGTGAAGAGGCCCCGAGTCTCACCGGCCGGAGGCCGCGACGCAAAGGGTGCGGTCTGCTGCGCAGACCGCAGAGGCGGCGCGGGGCGCCGCCGGGCATGGGGGGGA
>CAZRGD010000279.1:0-4051 GCA_964599505.1 uncultured Nitrospirota bacterium
ACAGTGAGGATGGACGGCGGCGGAGTCATGGCGGTCAGCGGTCAGCGGTCAGCGGCAACGACCTCTCTATCAAAGCTAACCCTCGGCAGGGGCGACACCACACCCTCCATGCCAAGGGCTGAAAGCTGAAAGCCACTCACCCCCCACCCAGCGCCATCCGCGGCAGCCACAGGGAGAGGTTGGGGATGTAGGTGATGCCGAGGAGCCAGATGATCATCAGGGCGAGGAAGGGGAGCGCCGCCCGGTAGAGGGTGAGGACCGGCTTCTCGAAACGAGAGCAGGCGATGAAGAGGTTGATCCCCACCGGCGGTGTCGAGTAGCCCACCTCCAGGTTGGCGAGGAAGATGATCCCCAGGTGGACCGGGTGGACGCCGAAGGATAGGGCGATGGGGAGGATCAGCGGCACCACCACCATGATCGCCGAGAAGATGTCCATCATCGACCCGACCACCAAAAGGAAGAGGTTGAGCCACAGGAGGAAGACGAGGCGCGAGTGGATCATCCCTCGGATCATCGCCAGGATGTGCATCGGGATCTGGGCGTCTACCAGATAGCTGGTGAGGCCGAGGGCGCAGCCGAGGATGATGAGGATGGTCCCCACCAGGACCATCCCCTCGCGCATGAGGCGGGGGATGTCACGGACCAGCGACAGGTCACGGTAGATCACCAACTCCACGAACAGGACATAGGCGGCGACCACCGCCGCCGCCTCCGAGGCGGTGGTGAGGCCGGTGTAGATGCCGGCGAGGATGAGCCCCGGGAGCGGCAGGTCCCACAAGGCACCACGGATCGCGGTGACCAGCTCGCGACCGGAAAAGGGGGTGCGTGGGACGTGGAAACGCGCCCCCTTCACCATCGCGTAGGAGGAGTTGATCAGAAGGTGAAAGAGGGCGGGGATGACACCGGCGAGGAAGAGTTTGTCGATGGAGGTCTGGGCGACGATCCCGTAGAGGATGATCGGCAGCGACGGCGGCAGGAGCAGACCGAGAGAGCCGGAGCTGGTGAGCAGGCCGAGAGAGAAGCGCTCCTCATACCCCTCCTGGCGGAGCATCGGGTAGAGGAGGCAACCGAGCGCCAGGATGGTCACCCCGGAGGCACCGGTGAAGGCGGTGAAGAAGGCACAGGAGACCAACGCCACCACCGCCAGGCCGCCGGGCATCCAGCCAAGGATCGCGTTGAAGGCGCGCAAGAGCCGCCTCGGTGCCTGCGAGGCGGCGAGGACCACCCCGGCGAGGACGAAGAGGGGAATGGTGATCAACCCCGAGGAGGAGGTGAGACGATAGGTCTCGACGATCACCGCCGCCGAGTCGATCCCCTCGGCGTGGAAGCAGAGGAGCGCGGCACCGCCGATCACCGCGAACAGCGGCAGGCCGAAGAGGGCCGCCACCACCAGGCCGATCGCCCCGAGGGTGATCACTGCGGCGGCTCCACGGAGACCGTCCCCTCCCCCACTCCATCCGCGATCGTTTGGCTCCCCACCTCGCCGACCACCGCCTTGACCACGAAATGGAAGGCGATGAGAAGGAAGGCGATGGGCAGGACCACCTCCACCGCCCACGCCGGGATCCCCAGGGCGAGACGGCCGCCCCCCTCGTAGTCGAGGAGGAGGAAACGGTAGGCGGCACGGGCGAGGAGCAGACAGATGGCGGCGGAGACGAGGTAGAAGAGACGCTCCACCATCACGCGCACCGCCGGCGGCAGGAGGCGGGTGGCGACATCCATGTGGATGTGGCGCCCCTCCTGAGTCGCCAGGGCGGCGCCGAGGAAGCCGACCCAGAGGACCGCGTGGCGCAGAAGGGTGTCGGCGCCCGGCAGGCTGGTAGACCAGAGGTTGCGCGCCGCCACCTGCGCCACTGCCGCCACCACCATGGCGCTAACCAGGAGGGTAACCGCCCACCCCTCCACCCGGGCGAGCCAGCGATCGAGGGTCACCAGCAGCCCAACCATCGCGGCCCTACTCCCCGTGGGCCGTGGCCCGCGCCTCGGCGAGATACCCCTGCACCTCCTCCATGACCTCACGCGAGAAGAGGTGACCCACCAGGTGGTCGATGGCGCGCGACTGGATGGTGGCCACCTCCGCGGGCTTGAGGCTGGAACGGTCGAAGGTCACCTTCACGCCCCGCTCCTTCAGGACCCGCGTGGAGGTGGCGTTGTCCTTACGCGTCGCCACGATCAGCTCACGGGCATGGCGCGCCATCACCGTCTCCAGGAGCGACTGGAGGTCGGCAGGCAGGCGATCGAAGAAGCGGCGCGAGACGATAATCCCGGCGATCCCGTCCGCCATCGGCAGCTCCGACATGTAGCGCACCTTCGACGCCCACTGGAGGGCGATCGCCCCGAGGGGGGAGGCGTAGACCGAATCCACCAGGTGGGTGGAGAGCGAGGTAAGGACCTCGGTGATCGACAGGGGGATCGGGTGGATATCGGAGGCGGCGAAAAAGGCCGCGGCCAGGGGGTCGCCCTCCCACATCCAAAACTTGCGGTCTCGCATCTCCTCCAGCGAGCGGATCGGATGGGTGGAGAAGAACTGGATGAACCCGACCTCCATCCAGCCCAGGAGCTTGAAACCGCGTCTCTCGAAGCCGGTGCGAAAGCGCGGCAGCATCCGCTTCGTAACGTAGTCCACCTCGTTGTAGTTGGCGAAGAAGAAGGGGACCTCCATCACCCGCACCTCCGGGTTCACCTCGCCGAGGCCGACGCCGGTAAAGGCGCCACCGTGGAGCTGGCCGATCTTGATCTTCCGCAGGACGTCCTTCTCGTCGCCCGCCACCCCGCCGGCATACATGCGAAAGACGAGGCGGCCGTGGCTCCGCTCGCGAATCTCATCCGCCGCCGCCTGCAGGCCGTTCTGCCAGGTAGAGCCCTCCGGAGCGAGGCTGGCGAACTTGAGAACGTAGCGGTGCGCCGCCCGTGCCGGCGTCGCCGTGGCCAGGGCGGCGGCGATACAGAGGAGGGCAGCGACCAGGCAGTCGCGGAAGACGGATCGGGTGCGGGAACAAGACATGGAGGGCATTCGGTCGTTGGTGGAACCAGTCATCAATCGAACCACTCGTCGACCCGCGCCAGCAAGCGCTTCGCCTTGCGCTTCGCCACCGCGTTGGCCAGACGCTGCTCCGGGAGAATGTCGTCCGGAGCGTCGAGGATGGCATGGAGCTGGGTCTCGAAGAGAGCACGGTCCTGGATCTGGCGGGCGAAATACTCGGCATAGTAGAGACGGGCGGTGAGGAAGCGGCCATGGGTGAGCGAAAGCGCTCGCTCGAAGTGGGCCCGCGCCTCCTCGGGCCGACCACCGAGCATCTTCGAGCGACCGCCATAAAAGACCCCGAGGAAGACGTGCGGCGCGGCGTAGTAATACCCCTCATCCAACTTCAGGAGGCGCTCGAAGAGCGCTTCGACACGCGGCAGGTCGGCCACCGCCGCCGGATTGGTGCGTGACAGATCGATCCATTTGCCCCAACACATGGCGGTCCACAGGATCAGCTCCTTGTCTCCCTGGCCGAGGTAACGGAGGGAGGCTTCGAACGCCTCATCCGTCCCGGCCACCCCGGCGGCCACGTGGCGATCCTGCTCCAGGGCACGGAGGCCATACGCCTGACCACGGTGATAGAGGGCGGCTGCACGCGCCGGCTCGTCATCCTCGACAAAGGCAAGGGCGTAGCCGCCGAACCCCTGGGCGGTGAGGGCGGCGAGCTGGCGGTTCCTCGGGTCCGCGTGCAACAGACCCTCCACCAGCTTCAGATTCGTCGCCGCCGCCGCCGCCGCCAGCTTCAGATCCCCCTCCTCGTTCATCGCCGCCAGGGCATCGGGGAGGATCAACGCGGTCGTGCGCACCACCAGCCGCTTGGGGATGCAGGCGCAGAGGAAGAGCAGCGGCAGGAGGATGAGGAGGCGGCGCATGGCAAGACCGAGCAAACGACGGAGATATAACACGCCCGCGGTCGTCTTACACGCCGCCGGGACGGCCCGCCACGCGTGCGCCCCCACGTCCGGCGGAGATCGGGGGCATGGCCCCCCTGCGCCGTACCGGTAGGAGCGGGCCATGCCCGCGATT